>CAJQOV010000132.1 GCA_905480065.1 uncultured Gammaproteobacteria bacterium
GGTTCCGGTGTCGGCAAATCAGGTGGGTGATTCATGGGCCGGGAAACTGCTCAGGCCTGCGGCGGCCAGTCGACCCGGCTCAACACCTGGCGTCGATCGTCAAACGCTGCCCACATGTCGGCGTAGCGCTCCCCGCTCACCGGGTGGCGCGCATCCGGAGCGATCTCGGCCAGCGGATACAACACGAAGGCATAGCGGGTGATATCCGCACGCGGCAACACCAGGCGACCGTGGCTGATCACCCGGTCGTCGTACAACAAAAGGTCCAGGTCGAGCGTGCGCGCCGTCAGCGAGCCGGTACGTTCGCGGCCGCTGGACGCCTCGACCTGATGCAGGTAATCCTGCAACTGCTCGGGGCTGTCGTCGGTTTCAAAACCGACCACCAGGTTGTAGAACGGGGCGCTGTCGAAGCCGACCGCCTCGCTCTCATAGACGGAGGACTGCTGCAGGGGTCCGAAATCATCGGCCAGGCGCTGCAGTGCAAGTCCGATATTGCGCTCGCGGTCAATGTTGCTGCCGATGCTGACATAGACCTGCGCCACGACCGGTTAGCCCCGCTCGCCGCGTTCGATCACCACCCCGACATCACGCGAACCGCGCACCGCGCCAGGCTTGTGTACCGTCAGGCGCACCCAGGGCACGTGGAATTCAGTCAGCACGATGGCAGCGATTTTCTCGGCCAGCGTCTCCACCAGCTGAAAGTCGCTGGCCTCGACAAACTCGATCAGACGCTTCGATACCGCCTTGTAATTGAGCGTGTCCTCGATAGCGTCGGTCGCCGCCGCGCGCGCAATGTCGGCACCCATTTCGAGGTCCAGGCTGATACTCTGCTTGACCTTGCGCTCCCAGTCGTAAATACCAATGATGGTGCGGATGCGCAGGTCGCTGATGAAAACGATATCCATAATTATAAGCGTCCGTGTGAATGGCAATTCAATATAGTGCCTGGCTGCCGGCATGAAAAGCCCGTGTTGTATTCTGCTTGACGCCGGCACGCTGAACGATTCCAATGTCCCGCCATGACATGGCAAATCCTGCTTATTCCTGCCGGCTACCTGTTTGGCTCGATTTCCACCGCCATCATCGTATGCCGGCTGATGGGCATGCCCGACCCGCGCACCCAGGGTTCGAACAATCCGGGGGCGACCAATGTCGCGCGCATCGGCGGTAAAAAAGCCGCCGCCTTGACGCTGCTGGGTGACATGCTGAAGGGACTGTTCCCGGTGCTGATCGCACACGCACTGCATGCTGACACGACAATCCTTGCGGGCACGGCACTGGGCGCCTTTCTCGGTCACCTGTACCCGGTGTTTTTTCGCTTTCAGGGTGGCAAGGGCGTTGCCACTGCACTCGGTGTGACCTTCGGGCTGTACTGCCGGTCGGTCTGCTGGCCACCGGCACCTGGCTGGCGATGGCCGTGGCGTTGCGTTATTCCTCGCTGGCCGCACTCACCGCCTGTCTCGCGATCCCGGCCGGATTTGCCTGGTTGTGGCCGGACGCAAGCCTGATCGGCGCGATGTGCATCATGGTCGCACTGCTGTACTGGCGCCACCGTTCCAACATTGCCAACCTGCTGGCAGGCCGCGAAGGCAAGATCAGCTTCGGGAAAAATTCCTGACCAAGGTGAAAAATAATACCTGGCCACAGAGGACACGGAGAGGTAAGCGTGGATTTGTAGGGGTAAAGAGTTCAGGTGGCGCCGAAGATATGGATGCAGCATGGCAACCTGGGGAACCTCTGAAACAGTCATTTATTTTGTATTCTCTGTGTGCTCTGTGTGCTCTGTGGCAATCATTTCCGCTGCGCGACGCTCGTTAACCGTACCCTAACCGGCATCGACCGCCGGCAACTCCTCCAGTGACCAGCGCGGTATTGCCTTGATCGACAGACTTTCGTGTTGTCCGGCCCGCAAACGGCAATATCCGGCATAGGCAATCATGGCCCCGTTATCCGTGCAGAACTCCGCACGGGGGTAATACACGTTGCCACCCAGTTCCTGCATCAATGTGGACAACCGCTCGCGCAGGCGCCGGTTTGCACCGACACCGCCGGCAATCACCAGCGACGACAGACCGGTCTGTTGCAGCGCGCGTCGGCACTTGATAACCATGGTGTCGGCCACAGCCTCCTCGAAGGCGCGCGCGATGTCGGCGCGATCCTGTTGCGTCTTGCCGCTGGCATTCCAGGTGTTGAGTGCAAAGGTCTTCAGTCCGCTGAAACTGAATTCGAGTCCGGGCCGGTCGGTCATCGGGCGCGGGAAACGATAGCGCCCGGGTATACCATCCAGGGCCAGCGCGGCCAGCGCCGGACCACCCGGGTAGCCCAGGCCGAGCACCGTGGCGGTCTTGTCGAAGGCCTCGCCAACGGCGTCATCGATCGAGTCACCCAGCAACCGGTAGCGCCCTACCCCCTCGACCTCCACCAGCAGGGTATGCCCCCCCGAGACCAGCAGGGCCAGAAACGGGAACGCGGGCGGATTGTCCTCCAGCATCGGCGCCAGCAGGTGACCTTCCATGTGGTGCACAGCCACCGCCGGCACCCCCCAGGTCCAGGCCAGCGCCCGCCCGATGGTCGCCCCCACCAGCAGGGCACCGACCAGGCCGGGGCCGGCAGTGTACGCGACACCGCCGATATCACCGGATTTTATTCCTGATTTATCAATCACTTCCTGAACCAGCGGCAGCAGCTTGCTGACATGGTCACGGGATGCCAGCTCCGGCACCACCCCGCCATAGCGGGCGTGCAAATCGACCTGGCTGTAGAGCGCATGGGCCAGCAGGCCCTGCGCGCCACTATAGATGGCTACGCCGGTTTCGTCGCAGGAGGTTTCAATGCCGAGAATGATCATGCGGGTATGGTAACTGCCGGTAGTTGTTACACAAGGACATTTTGCCTTTTGGCCGGGACGTGTATAGAATTCGCAGCCCTGTCAACCATCTGTCAATCGGTGCTGTATGCCCAATGTACGTGTAAAAGAGAACGAACCCTTTGAAATCGCACTGCGTCGTTTCAAGCGCTCCTGTGAAAAGGCCGGTGTGCTGGCCGAAGTGCGGCGCCGCGAGTTCTATGAAAAGCCCACCCAGGAACGCAAGCGCAAGATGGCCGCTGCCGTGAAGCGAGGCCAGAAAAAGCTGTCCCGCGAAGTAGCACGCCGCGTGCGCATGTACTGATCCCCGGTTCCCGCTCATGTCCATCAAGGACCGCATCCAGCAGGACATGAAAGATGCCATGCGCGCCCGGGACAAGGCGCGTCTCGCAACAATCCGCCTGATCATGGCTGCCATCAAGCAGCGCGAAGTCGATGAACGCATCGAACTGGATGACACCCAGGTCATCACGGTGCTGGACAAGATGATCAAGCAACGCCGTGAGTCGATCAGCCAGTTTGAAAAGGCCGGTCGTGACGACCTGATTGCCCAGGAACAGGAAGAGATTACGATCATCGCGCCGTACCTGCCGACGGCGCTCAGTGAAGACGAAATCAGGCAACTGATCGATGCCGCCATGCAAAGCACCGGCGCCAGCACCGTCAAGGACATGGGCAAGGTGATGGCGGAACTCAAGCCAAAACTGGCCGGCCGCGCCGACATGGGCGCCGTCAGCGCCCTGATCAAGGCCCGTTTGGGCTAACCTCCCCCTGTAATCTCGCGCCAAGACGCAAAAGCGCAAAGGGAAAAGCCACAGAGGACACAGAGGAAAGAATTTCTGTCACTGCTGTCCCATAAACTCCCTCTCCCTCCGGGACGACTGCAGGGAGCAGTTGCCGAGGGGGTCAAATCAAGCCAACTACCTGATTTTCTACCCCCTCATCCTGTCCTTCTCCCGGAGGGAGAAGGAACGCCCTGTTTATTTTGTGGTGAGCCCAAAAAGGGGTCGGAGTCCTTTTTCTCTCACAGCCCAAAAAGGGGTCGGAGTCCTTTTTCTCTCACAGACTGTGCGCAATATACTATCCAGTGATGAAAAAGGACTCCGACCCCTTTTTGTCCATTTCAAAGACAAGAACATTCTCTGCGTCCTCTGCGTCCTCTGTGGCTTTCCCTGGCGCCTTGGCGCGAGACCGGTTTTTTCAGGATTACCTTCCCATTCGGTGATATCCCTTTTAACCTAGCTGCATGGCCGGCCGTATCCCCCAATCTTTTATCGATGAGCTGCTCACGCGTATCGACATCGTCGATGTGATCGACCCCCGGGTACCACTGAAAAAGGCGGGCCGCGAATACAAGGCCTGCTGCCCGTTTCACGGCGAGAAGACACCGTCTTTCACCGTCAGCCAGGTCAAGCAGTTCTACCATTCTTTGGCTGCGGCCAGCACGGCACTGCCATCACCTTCCTGATGGATTACGAACACATGGAGTTCGTCGAGGCGGTCGAGGAACTCGCGCAGCGGGCCGGTCTCGAGGTGCCACGCGAAGCCGGCGCCGCACACCCCGACAGCAGCACCCGGCCACACTACGAATTGCTGGAGCGCATCTCTGCCTGGTACCAGGAACAGTTGCGCAGCCATGCACAGGCAAATCGTGCCATCGAGTATCTTAAAAACCGCGGCCTGACCGGTGAGGTGGCGGCCCGCTTCGGGATCGGCTACGCGCCACCCGGCTGGGAACATCTCACCTCGGCACTGAACGCGGGTGAAAAAATACAGCACATGCTGCTGGAGCTTGGCCTGACCATCCAGCGCGATGACGGCAAAGGCGCCTACGACCGCTTTCGCGACCGGGTGATGTTCCCGATCCATGACCGGCGCGGCCGCACCATCGGGTTCGGCGGGCGCGTGCTCGACAATGGCACGCCGAAATACATGAACAGCCCGGAATCCAGTGTGTTCCACAAGGGCCAGGAGCTGTACGGGCTGTATGAAGCGCGCAAGGCGGTGCGCAAGCTGGAGCGCATCCTGGTCGTCGAAGGCTACATGGACGTGGTGATGCTGGCGCAGTTCGATATCAATTACGCCGTGGCGACACTCGGTACCGCGACCACGCCGGAACACCTGGAGGTACTGTTCCGTACCGTGCCGGAAGTGGTGTTCTGCTTTGATGGTGACCGCGCCGGCCGTGAAGCGGCATGGCGTGCGCTGGAAAATACCCTGCCGGTACTGACCGACGGGCGCGAGGCGCGCTTCCTGTTTCTGCCGGATGGAGAAGATCCGGACAGCCTGGTGCAGAAGATTGGCAAGCCAGCCTTTGAGCAGCTCGTCGATTCGGCCGGCCACCTGTCCGACTTTTTCTTCGAACGCCTGTCCGCAACGCTCGACATCGACAGCATCGATGGCCGTGCGCGACTGGTGAATCTTGCCAGGCCACTGCTGGCACGCTTGCCCGACGGGATGTTCCGCCAGTTAATGACCGAACGCCTCGCGGAGCTGGCGCGCACCTCGTTTGCCTCCGTGTCCACGCGCCTGGAATTGCCGCGCGGCGCGGCAGACAAGCCGCCCCCAGCACCGGCACGCCCGGCGCCCGGTGCTGGCGGGAAAAGCCCGGTGCGCGATGCCATCGCGATCCTCCTGTACCAGCCCTCTCTCGCACAAAAAATAGGGGAATTACCCTTCAAGGAACCGGTTGACGTGCCGGGTGTCGCACTTTTGGAAGAACTGCTGCAATTGCTGCAACAACAGCCGTTAGCCAGCACAGGTGCCATACTGGAACACTGGCGCGAGCGTGAGGAAGTGCGTCATCTCGCCCGGCTGGCCCAGTGGAGTCCGGTCCGTGAAGACCTGGACCTGCTACCGGATCTGCAGCGGCAGTTGCGCCTGATCTACCGCCTGCACCTCGAGCAACGCATAGAGTTTCTGACAAATAGAGATAAGATTCAAAGACTTGATGAAAATGAGCGCAAGGAATACTGGAGACTGCAGACACTCCTCCAGGAAACCCGGCAATCTGGCTAATTGGCCAGACCAGGCTCCGGGCACTGGAAATTTGCTTGGCTGGCCCCAATTTATTCGACTATACTGCGCGATTAATTTCGCCCCCTCTAATGATACTGACTTTGGGCACTTTCGTGCTCGCGGACTACCATGGATAAAGACCAACAATCTCGCCTGAAAATGCTGATCGAGAAAGGCAAGGAGCAGGGCTTCCTGACCTATGCCGAGGTGAACGATCACCTGCCGGATGAAATCGTCGATCCGCAACAGATCGAGGACATCATTGGCATGATCAACGACATGGGCATCCTGGTGCACGAAGTGGCGCCGGATACCGATTCGTTGTTGCTGGCCAGTGCCAAGAATTCCGCTGACGAAGATGCCGCCGAAGAGGCTGCCGCCCACCTGGTCACGGTAGACAGCGAGTTTGGCCGTACCACGGACCCGGTACGCATGTACATGCGCGAAATGGGTACGGTTGAATTGCTCACGCGCGAGGGTGAAATCGTCATTGCCAAGCGCATCGAGGACGGGCTGAATCAGGTACTGCGCGCACTCGCCATTTACCCGGAAACCGCGGCAACACTGCTGCGCGGCTACGAGCGGGTGGAATCCGGTGAAATGCGCCTCAACGACCTCATCTCCGGTTTTATCGATCCGAACGCCTCCGACGATGATCTTCCTGAGCCTCCGGTCGTGGCCGATGCCGTCACCGTGACTACACCTGCTGTCGCCAGCGATGATGATGCTGACAGTGACGACGATGACGACACTGCGACGGAAACCCCGCTAGATACCGGACCGGATCCGGAAGAGGCGCGCGCGCATTTTGCCGAGCTGGACAAAACCTACAAGGCCCTGATTGCCGCCATGACCAAGAGTGGCAAGGGCAGCGCCGCGCGCGTGCAAAAGCTGCGTGTGCAACTTACCGATCAGGCGCTGACCCTGAAGCTGGTACCGCGCATCGTGGAAATCCTGACCACCAACCTGCGTAATGCCATTGCCAAGATCCGCAATCACGAGCGCAGCATCATGGACGCCTGCGTTAACCGTGCCGGGATGCCACGCAAGGATTTCATTACCTCGTTCCCCAATAACGAATCCGACCTGGACTGGGTCGACGCACAGGCAAAGGCCGGACACAAGTATTCCGCAGCCCTGGGCCAGTGCCGCGATGAAATCATCCGTCACCAGAACAAGCTCATTGCCCTGCAGAACAACACCCACCTGGCCATTGCCGAGATCAAGGAAATCAACCGCATGATGTCGATTGGCGAGGCCAAGGCACGACGCGCCAAGAAGGAAATGGTGGAAGCGAACCTGCGACTGGTGATCTCGATCGCAAAGAAATATACCAATCGCGGCCTGCAATTCCTCGACCTGATCCAGGAAGGCAATATCGGCCTGATGAAAGCGGTCGACAAGTTCGAATACCGGCGCGGCTACAAGTTTTCTACCTATGCCACGTGGTGGATTCGCCAGGCGATCACGCGCTCGATCGCGGACCAGGCACGCACCATCCGCATTCCGGTGCATATGATCGAAACCATAAACAAGCTCAACCGTATCTCACGCCAGATGCTGCAGGAGATCGGGCGTGAACCGACGCCGGAAGAACTGGCAGAGCGCATGGACATGCCGGAAGACAAGATCCGCAAGGTGCTGAAGATCGCCAAGGAACCGATCTCCATGGAAACACCGATCGGCGACGACGAGGATTCGCACCTGGGCGATTTTATCGAAGACCAGAACATCGACTCACCGATCGACGCGGCTTCGATGGAAGGACTCAAGGAAGCAACCCAGAGCGTGCTGTCCGGCCTGACGCCGCGCGAGGCCAAGGTACTGCGCATGCGTTTCGGCATCGACATGAACACCGACCACACGCTGGAAGAGGTCGGCAAGCAGTTCGACGTCACCCGCGAGCGCATCCGCCAGATCGAGGCAAAGGCACTACGCAAGCTGCGCCATCCAACACGCTCGGAACCACTGCGCAGCTTCCTGGAAGCAGAATAAAACCGGGCGCGGCAATGCCTTGGCAGGCCGCGCCTCGTTGCTCCCCGTATCGGGCCTGTAGCTCAGTTGGTTAGAGCAGGGGACTCATAATCCCTTGGTCGAAGGTTCGAGTCCTTCCGGGCCCACCATTCTCATAAAATTCTTATAGTTATCGCGCCGGGGCCGGGGGATCGTAATCCCTTGGTGGGCGCCATTGCGGCCGCCCCACCCTACGACACCAGCTCGGTCGGACGTCCGCTTTCGGGACGGGCAGTCATTCGTCGGGCGGTCCTCATAGACGTAATGAGGGTCGGCGTATACTGAAATCCACCACAGCCATTCAAAATCTGCATACGATCATGGGAAACGACTCGAATACAGCAACGGCAACG
>CAJQOV010000133.1 GCA_905480065.1 uncultured Gammaproteobacteria bacterium
CGGGGTGTCCGAAGAACCAGAACACGTGCTGGAACAGTACCGGGTCACCGCCGCCGGCGGCACTGAAGAAGCTGGTGCCGAAATTGCGATCGGTCAGCATCATGGTCACGGCACCGGCCAGTACCGGCATCACGGCGATCAGCAGGAACGCGGTGATGAACCAGGTCCACACGAACAGCGGCATTTTCATCAGTGTCATGCCCGGGGCGCGCATGTTGAGCACGGTGGCAATGATGTTGATGGAACCCATGATGGACGAGAAGCCCAGCATGTGGATCGCGAAGATGAAGAAATCCGTGCTCTTCGGTGCGAAGGTAGTGGACAGCGGCGCATAGAAGGTCCAGCCGAATGCCGGGCCACCGCCTTCCATGAACAGGGTGCTGAGCAGCATGGTGCCGGCGAACGGCAGGATCCAGAAGCTCCAGTTGTTCATGCGTGGCAACGCCATATCCGGCGCCCCGATCATCATCGGTATCTGCCAGTTGGCCAGTCCGACCATGGCCGGCATGATTGCGCCGAACACCATGATCAGTCCGTGCATGGTAGTCATGGTGTTGAAGAACTGCGGCTCGATAAACTGCAGGCCAGGCTGGAACAACTCGGCGCGGATCACCATGGCCATGGCGCCACCGATCAGCAGCATGATGAAGGAGAACCACAGGTACAGGGTACCGATATCCTTGTGGTTGGTCGTCTTGACCCAGCGCATCAGGCCGGCAGGTGCACCGTGGTGATGGTCGTCGTGTGTAGTCGCTGTGCTCATGTCTTATACCTCTAACTTAGTATTCCTGGAATCCTTAACGGGCCGCCGCGATTTCTGCCGGCTGCACCATGTCGCCCTTGTTGTTGCCGAAGCCGTTGCGCTCGAAGGTAATCACCGCGGCCAGGTCTACATCGCTCAGCTGGGCACCGAAGGCCTGCATGGCGGTACCGGCCTTGCCGTGCATCACGATGTCGACGTGAGCGGCCATGTCACCGGTGGAGATGACGCCGCCGGCGATGGCCGGGAATACACCCGGAATACCCTGGCCATTGGCCTGGTGACAGGCTGCGCAGTTGGTGTTGTAAACCTGCTCGCCCTTGGCGGTCAGTTCGTCGAGGGTCCAGGTCTTGCCGGCCGACTCGGCCTCGGCAGCCTTGGCGCTCTTCTGCTCGGCAACCCAGGCCGCGTAGTCTTCCTCGGTCTTGGCAACCAGCACGATCGGCATGAAGCCGTGATCCTTGCCGCACAGCTCGGCGCACTTGCCGCGATACAGGCCCGGCTCTTTCAGCTCGGTCCAGGCATCATTGATGAATCCGGGTATCGCATCCTGTTTCCAGCCCAGGTCCGGCACCCACCAGGAGTGGATCACGTCATTGGAGGTAATCAGGAAACGGATCTTCTTGTTGATCGGCACGACAATGGGATTGTCGACTTCTGACAGGTAGTTCTCGCCCTTCTCGGCGACACCCGTGATCTGGTCGCGCGGCGTCGTCAGCACGCTGAAAAAGCTGATGTCCTCATCGAGGTAATCGTACTTCCACTTCCACTGGTAACCGGTGACCTGGATGGATATGTCTGAATCGCGGGTGTCTTCCAGCGCGAGCAGGGTGGTCGTGGCGGGAACCGCCATACCGACCAGCACCAGGAACGGGACGGTGGTCCAGATAATTTCGACCGTGGTGCTTTCGTGAAAGCTGGCCGGCACTGCACCCTTGGACTTGCGGTGCATGATAATGGAATAGATGAGCACGGCAAATACGGCAAGACAAACCACCACGCAGATCCAGAACACCATCATGTGCAGGTCATAGACCCTGTGGCTGATATCGGTGACGCCCTTCCTGAGGTTAATCGAATCGGCAAAACCTGCCGAGGCATTGCCTGCACCAAGCAGTACGAGCGCGCCCCAAAGACTGCACAGGGTGCGTCTTAGTGTATTAGCGAACATGCTTTCTCTCCCTAAGACCAAGTTATAAATTCATTTGGCCGCCAATGTGCATCGTTCACACACGCTGCCAGCGGTAATTGCGAACCATGCCCTGCAACTCGACAGCAAGACTCTGGCGTTCCATCTCATTCAGGAACCGGCCGACCTCGACCTGCTGGCCCTGGAATGCCACCGACAGGCGGCTCGGGTACCAGGCGATCGGCGAGCGTTCCATGCTGATACGCACCCAGGCGCGCGGACATTCCCAGCGCTGCTCCGGCTGCCTGCGCCCCCGTTCCACGGCAACCGTGTCACGGCTAATCGTGACTACTTCACGAACCTGGCTGCGCGACAGGCACAGGTAGAACGCCACACCCAGTACTACAACTTCCAGCCCGGCAAACGGCAGTACCGGCCAGTAACCGTGCCAGGCGAAAACCAGCCCGATACCCAACACCACTGCAACGATCACCGTATACACCTGCAGCGCCTGGCGCCAGGACAGGGACTGGTTTGGCCGTATTACCCAGTGACAATCACGACCCGAGGGATCTATTACCCGTTCAACCACGCTTATCCGTAACCGTTGCCTGGACAGTAAAAAAACAGGACGCGGATGCTACTGGATGACCACCTGGCCCGCAACCGGCGGGACGCAAAACGACCGCAAAAAAAGAGGGCAAATAATATATGGGAAATACCGGGGAATCAATCACGTAAATCTGTCAGCCACCCCCGGATCCGGCAGTCGCAGGGAGTTCGCCAGAACATTGACATCGAACGCTGGCAGCCAGGGCACAGCCCCCAGCAATGGCGCCGGAATCCTTGCGCCGAGGGCGGCAACAGCGGCTTCAGCAGCCGCATCGGCCGGATGCAGGTGATTCGCCACCCAACCGGCCAGATGCACTGCGCGACGCTGTATCGAGTCCACCGTCAATAACGCATGATTCAGACATCCGAGTCTTATTCCCACCACCAGGATCACCGGCAGCTGCAGCCGGGCAGCCAGATCGGCCAGCAGTTCCTGCTCATTCAGGGGCACCAGCCAGCCACCGATCCCCTCCACCAGCGTGTAATCGACCCGTGCGGCAATGTCGCTGAAGGCGACCTCGATCAGGTCCGTGTCGATACGCACCCCGGCCTGTGCCGCCGCCAGGTGCGGCGCGATCGGGGGCGCAAACGCCCAGGGATTGATGCGGGCGTAATCGAGCTCCAGCGAGGACTGCCGCTGCAGGCGCAGCGCGTCGTCATTGCGCAGCCCGTCACTGGTCTGCGCACATCCCGAGGCAACCGGCTTCATGCCGGCCACCAGGTAACCCTGCTGCTGCAACTTCCGCATCAGGCCCAGCGAGACCAGGGTCTTGCCGACCCCGGTGTCGGTACCGGTGACGAACCAGCCGCGCGCAGCCTGCACCGTGCTAGTCCTCCCCGGGCGGGCGCAGGCTGGTCAGCGGCACTTCATGGCTGCCATTCCTGGCGTACTTGTTCAGCGGTGACCAGGCATGGCCATAGACGACTTCGTAGCTGGCCGGCAGCACGCCGTCCTCGCGCCGGCCTTCATAGGCCTGTTCGAAGCGGCGCCAGCGTTGCGTTCCGGTCAGTCC
>CAJQOV010000134.1 GCA_905480065.1 uncultured Gammaproteobacteria bacterium
GGCTGATTTGCAGGGCCCGAAGATCCGCATCGAACGTTTTCGCGAAGACCGCATCATCCTGGAAAAGGACGACCAATTCATTCTTGATGCAGCCCTGGGCCCCAACGAAGGTACCCGCGAACGGGTGGGTGTTACCTACAAGGGCTTGCCCAATGACGTAACGCGTGGCGACTCGCTGTTGCTCGATGACGGCATGCTGGTGCTGTGGGTTGAAGAGGTCATCGGTGCCGAGGTGCATTGCCGGGTTATGACCGGCGGTGTCCTTTCCAACAGCAAGGGTATCAACCGACTCGGTGGTGGTCTGACGGCAGAGTCACTGACCGACAAGGATCGCGAGGACATCAAGGTGGCGGCGGCGATGGGCGCCGACTATGTTGCCGTATCCTTTCCGCGCTGCGCGGATGATATCCACGTGGCGCGCGAGTTGCTGCGCGCCGCTGGAGGTCACGGGGGTATCGTTGCCAAGATCGAGCGCGCGGAGGCGATCAATGCGCTCGACGAGATTATCGAAGCCGCCGACGTGGTGATGATCGCGCGTGGCGATCTGGGTGTGGAAATCGGTGACGCCGAGTTGCCTGCCGTGCAGAAACGCATTATCCAGATTGCACGCTCCAAGGATCGTGTGGTGATTACCGCCACCCAGATGATGCAGTCCATGGTGGAGAGTCCGATCCCGACCCGTGCCGAGGTGTTTGATGTTGCCAACGCCGTGATCGATGGCACCGACGCCGTGATGCTGTCGGCTGAAACCGCCGCGGGACGTTATCCCGCCAAGGTAATCGAGGCCATGGACCGGATCTGTCTCGGCGCCGAGCGCCAGCGCATTTCCACCGCAGCCGAGCGGCGTATCAATATGCGTTTCAAGCGCGCCGACGAGGCGATTGCCAAGGCCACCATGTACACGGCCAACAGCCTGGGAGTAAAGGCGATCGCCGCGTTGACAGAATCCGGCGCCACGCCGTTGTGGATGTCGCGTATCAGTTCCGGCATCCCGATTTTCGCAATGACACGACATGTGGAAACCCGTCGCAAGGTTACCCTGTATCGCGGTGTATACCCGGTCAGCTTTGATGTCACCACTCCCGACCATGCAACGGTGAATCGCGAAGCCATCGAGGAACTGGTGCGGCGCGGTGCGGTACGTGACGGTGACATGGTGATCATCACCAAGGGCGACCTTATGGGTGTGCACGGTGGCACCAACGCGATGAAGATCATTACCGTGGGGCAACACGAGATTCTGGAACAGTAGTTATCTGCCGTGCACCTGCGGGGGCCGGCCTATTCGGGTGCTGACCAGGCAGGTCGGCCGATTTTATAAACGAGCAGCAAAACACGAAGCATTCTGAGGAGAAGACAATGGCCATTATTTCACTTCGTCAGTTACTGGATCATGCCGCCGAGTACGGCTACGGCTGTCCGGCATTCAATGTAAACAACATGGAGCAGATGCATGCGATCATGGAAGCTGCAGATGAAACAGACAGTCCGGTGATCTGCCAGGCATCCGCCGGTGCACGCTCCTATGCCGGCGCCCCATTCCTGCGTCACCTGATCCAGGCTGCTGTTGAACAGTGGCCGCACATTCCTGTCGTCGTTCACCAGGATCATGGCGCATCTCCGGCCGTTTGCCAGCGTTCCATTCAGCTCGGTTTCAGCTCGGTGATGATGGACGGCTCGCTGGGTGAAGACATGAAGACCCCGATGAGCTATGAGTACAATGCCGAGGTTACCCGCCGTACGGTCGCCATGGCGCACGCCTGTGGTGTGTCCGTGGAAGGCGAACTGGGTTGCCTGGGCTCACTGGAAACCGGCATGGCCGGAGAAGAAGACGGTTCCGGTGCCGAGGGTGTACTGGATCACTCGCAGCTGCTGACCGATCCGGAAGAAGCCGCGCGCTTCGTGGAAGACACCAAGTGTGACGCGCTGGCGATCGCCATCGGCACCAGTCATGGCGCCTACAAGTTCACCCGCCCGCCGACCGGTGACATCCTAGCCATAGAGCGCATCAAGGAAATTCATGCGCGCATTCCGGACACCCATCTGGTGATGCACGGGTCTTCTTCCGTGCCGCAGGACTGGCTGAAGATGATCAATGAAAACGGCGGCGCAATGGGCGAGACCTACGGTGTGCCGGTCGAGGAGATCCAGGAGGGCATCAAGCACGGCGTACGCAAGGTCAACATCGATACCGACCTGCGCATGGCGTCCACCGGTGCCATTCGCAAGTACCTGAATGATCATCCGGCTGATTTTGATCCGCGCAAGTACCTGAAGGCCGCCACCAAGGGCATGAAGCAGATCTGCCGGGATCGCTACGAAGCATTTGGTACGGCAGGCAATGCCTCGCGCATCAAGCCGATCACCCTGGAAGACATGTACAAGCGCTACACTTCCGGCGAGCTGGATCCGCGCGTCAACTGAGCCGTTGTCGCAGGCTGAAAAAGGCGGCGCGAGCCGCCTTTTTTTGGTGTACTGCCCGGGGATATGCCGGTGACTCACGACTCCAGGTGACCGGAGGCCGGATATTTGCGAACCGATGCAGGTACAGCCCGTTCCGTTACAGGATATCATCAGCGCCATGAAGCGTATCATCCTGTTCCCGCTGACCGGTATGACACTGGCAATGCTCATGCTTGCGCTGCTGCTGGCGTCCAACCTGTATACCTACTACCGCCTGACCGACGAGGCACCGATCGCCGAGTTGCGCTTCCGCCAGCTGGGCGCCCAGCGTTTCGAGGCCAGTATCGCCTTCGGTGATTTCTGTCATGAGCAGAGCTACCTGCTGAACGGCGACGAGTTCCGGCTGGATGCGCGCTTTCTGAAGTGGCGTCCCTGGGCCAACCTGCTGGGATTCAATGCGCTATACCGCATCGAGCGGCTTGGTGGACGTTATGTCGATGTGCAACAGGAAAATCGTGCGACCCGGCAGTCCTATCAATTCAACCCGTTGCAGCGCCTCGATCTGCCCGCGCTGCTGGACCGATACCAGGGCGCACTGTCACCGGTCGATACGCTGTATGGCAGTTCGGTCTATGACCGGATGGACCCGGCCTACCTGGTTCGAATTTATCGGGGCCAGTCCGGGTTGCTGGTGCGCAAGACGCCACTGCCGGAAGCATCCGGACTAACCATCGATATCCAGCGCGCCTGCAGTGGCTCGCACGGTTTCTGG
>CAJQOV010000135.1 GCA_905480065.1 uncultured Gammaproteobacteria bacterium
CTACTACCATGATGACGGTATGACGCTGAAAACACTCGTCGACCAGCAGCTCTGGAAGTACGACACCGAGCATCAAGCCTGGTACATCTCTTCCCCGCCCCCGGTTTTCAGATAATGATGACGGGCAACAAATACCTGTCACAGAGGCAATGTAAGTGATGGCATGGTGGGGCACACTGCTCGGCGGCACCCTGGGTTACATGTTCGGTGGGCCACTGGGTGCCCTGCTGGGTGCGGCGCTGGGGCGTAATTTCGATCATGGCGTGAAGCTGAATTACCGGCAGGGGGAGTTTGATCCTGGCCAGCAGGAGCGGGTGCAGGCGGCATTCTTCACCGCGACATTCTCGGTAATGGGGCAGGTAGCTAAATCCGATGGCAAGGTGACGCAGGATGAGATTGCCGCAACGGAATCGATCATGTCACGCATGCAACTGGATTCCGGTCAGCGCAAGGCCGCCATCCGGCTGTTCAACCAGGGCAAGGAAACCGGGTTCCCGCTGGACGCGGTACTCGCGCAGTTTCGGCAGGAATGTCACCGCCGGCGTAGCCTGGTGCAGATGTTCCTGGAAATCCAGATTGCCACCGCGATGGCTGACGGCAAGCTGCACGCAGCGGAGCGCGATCTGCTCTACCACATCGGCGGGCAGCTGGGTTTTGACCGCAACAGCATAGAGCAGCTACTGCACCTGGCCGGACAGCCCGGTGCTGCCACGCAGCGCGGCTTGCCACTGGCCGAGGCCTACGCCATGCTCGGTATGGACAGCAAGGCCAGCGACGCAGAGGTAAAAAAGGCATACCGCCGCCTGATGAACCAGCATCACCCGGACAAGCTGATCGCCAAGGGACTGCCGCAGGAGATGATCCAGATCGCGACCGAGAAGACCCAGCAGATCAAGGCAGCCTGGGAACAGATCAAGTCTGCGCGTGGCTTGAATTGAACCGCCAGGCTGGCAGCAGGCTTCACCCCGACCCGCCGCGTTACCGGTAACCATGGAACCCGCAGACCTTCCCGCAGCCGATTACGCAGGGCTCACGCCGGACGTGGTGCTCAATGCCGTTGATCAATGCGGACAGCGCACGGACGGACGGCTGCTGGCACTGAACAGCTACGAAAACCGTGTGTACCAGGTCGGCATCGAGGATGGCAAACCGCTGATCGCGAAATTTTACCGGCCGGGACGCTGGAGCGATGCGGCCATCCTGGAAGAACACACCTTCAGCCTGGAACTGGCGGAGCAGGAATTGCCGGTCGTCGCACCCCTGCAACTGGATGGCTCTACACTGCTGCATGCCGGCGGCTATCGTTTTGCGTTGTACCCGCGCCAGGGTGGCCACTGGCCGGAACTCAACAGCGCGGCCGAGCGCGAATGGATCGGACGCCTGCTGGGACGCCTGCACGCAGTGGGCGCGACCCGCGCGTTCCGGCACCGCCCGGAAATCGATATCGAGAGCTTTGGCTGGCAATCCCGCGCCTATCTGCTCGAGCATGACTTTCTTCCTGCACATATCCAGACCGCTTACCGAACACTGTCCGAAGACCTGCTGCAACAGATCGAATCACAGCAGGCCGCGGCCGGACAGCCGCGCAAGATCCGCCTGCACGGCGATTGCCATCCCGGCAATATCCTGTGGGCCGATGACGGGCCACATTTCGTGGATCTTGATGATTGTCGCAGCGGACCGGCAATCCAGGATTTATGGATGCTGCTGTCTGGTGAACGGCATGAAATGCAGATACAGATGGCAGACATCGTGCTTGGCTATGAGCAGTTTTTTCACTTCAATGACCGGGAACTGCAACTGATCGAGGCGCTGCGAACCCTGCGCATGATTCACTATGCAGCCTGGCTGGCACGGCGCTGGAGCGATCCCGCATTCCCATATGCATTTCCGTGGTTCAACAGTCCGCGCTACTGGGAAGATCACATCCTTGCCTTGCGCGAGCAGGCAAGCTTGCTGAATGAACCGCCACTGGTGATCTAGCAACGCAGAGAGTAACGGAGATGATGTGCTTCATACGGTCATTCCCGCGCAGGCGGAAACCCGGGAGGATGCGCTTCTGTTGTCATTCCCGAGCAGGCGGGAATCCAGATGAAACTTGTGAAGATTGTATAAACAGGTCACACAACCCGGCGTCATTGTGGTTCGTCAGCGCGGAAATGACCTGAACAGTACCTGCCCGCCAAGGAGTAAACCCGTGCTCGCAACGATCGCCGTAATCCTGGTTGCCGTCCTGCATATAGTGTTCCTGGTGCTGGAGATGTTTCTCTGGAAACGCCCGGTCGGGCAGCGGATTTTCGGTGTGAGCAGTGAATTCGCCGGACAAAGTGCGGCGCTTGCCGCCAACCAGGGACTGTATAACGGGTTTATTGCTGCCGGACTGCTGCTCGGCCTGACCAGTCCGCAGCAATACCAGCACAGCATTGTGTTCCTGCTGGTTTGCGCAATACTCGCCGGGGTGTTCGGCGCAATCACTGCGAAGCGCTCGATTCTATGGATCCAGGCTGCCCCGGCCGCTATCGCCTTGCTGCTGTGGCTGCGCTATCCGCAGTAATTCAGGCTGACCGCTCTGCGTTCTGGCCGACAGTGCTGAGCGCCACCGGCTTTGCAACGGCATAGCCCTGCGCATAGTCAACGCCCAGTTCCCTGAGCATGCGCAGGATCTGGTCGTTGCGGGCAAACTCCGCAATGGTCCGGGTACCAAGCACCTTGCCAAGCTGCTGGATAGCGCTGACCATGGCAAAGTCCACCTCGTCGGTGTCCATATCGCGCACAAAGGCGCCGTCGATCTTCAGATAATCGACCGGCAGATTTTTCAGGTAGGCGAATGAACTCAGGCCGCTGCCAAAATCATCGAGCGCGAAATGACAGCCCTGGTGGCGCAGCTCCCGGATAAAATTACCCGCTGCGGACAGGTTGGAAACGGCGGCCGTTTCGGTAATCTCAAAACACAGCACCTGCGGAGGAATGTCGTACTTGCGCATCTCTGCCTTGATGTGACTAAGCAGCCTGGCATCGGTAATCGACATGCCTGAAAGATTAATGGACAGAATGTCGTTCCCGGTGGCCTGGCCGGATGCCACGTATGTCTCATACCAGCCCAGGCTGTGACTGACTACCCAGCGATCGAGTTTATTGATCAGATTGTAGCGCTCCGCAGCGGGCAGGAACTTGTCCGGCATGATCAGTGTGCCATCCTCACCCAGCATGCGCACCAGCACCTCGACATGCAAACCATGCTGGGCCTGTTCAGACAACGGCCTGATTTCCTGGCAGTAGAGCACCAGCCGGTCGGAATCGATCGCCTCGGACACTCTCGATACCCACTGCATCTCGTCCTGGCGACGCTGCAATTCGGCGTCATCGGACTGGTAAATGTGATACCGACTCCCGCCACGTTCCTTGGCCGCATGACAGGCCAGGTCTGCCTCGCTCATAATGTGCGTCGCACTTCCGCAGCCCGGCTTGACCTGGGCCACACCGACACTGGCATTGACCTCGAAAATCCGTCCGCTGTTGGAAAATCTCAGCGCGTGCAAGGCAACCATAATCTCCTCGACTACTTTTGTGGCACTGACCAGCGTGCAGTTCTTCATCAGGACGCCAAACTCGTCACCTCCAAGACGGGCAATGATGTCCGAATCACGCATGGTACTTCTTAGCAGGTCGGCAACCTGGCACAGCAGGCGGTCACCCGCCTCGTGTGCGCAGGTATCGTTGATCACCTTGAGCTGATCGATGTCCAGCGTGCATAGCACGTGGCTATCCCCGTTTTGTTCGGCACCGGCAATGGAATATCCGAGCTGCACCTCGAACTCGGTACGATTCCACAGCCCGGTCAGGGCGTCGTGGGTTGCCTGGTAGGATATGGTGCGCTCCATTGAACGTGCCCGGGTCATATCGTGAAATACCAGGATTGCACCCAGTGATGTCCCCGGTGAACTGAGTATCGGCGACACCGAAAAACGCACCGAGAGTTTCTCTCCGTCACGCCGGCATATCACGCTGTCGTTGCGGGACTCGATGGTTTCACCCAGAACCAGGCAACGGCTGATCGGATCGGAATGCATGGATTGATCCTGGCCGGGTGTATCCGATTCTGCCTCGTCCAGCAAGAACACCCTTGACACCGGCATACCGCGCGCCACGTGGCCGTCCCAACCGGTCAACGACTCGGCACTTGGATTCATGTATTCGATCTGTCCGTTTACATCCGTGGTAATCACCGCATCGGCGATGGAATGCAGCGTTACCAGGGCGCGCTCCTTCGCCTGCTGCAACTCGAATTCGGAAAACTTTCTCTCGGTAATATCGAGCAGATAGCCCAGGTAATGTAACAACTCGCCGTCCTCATTGCGGACCGGTACCGTGTAGTCATATACCCAGTGGATGGACCCGTCCGCACCGATCAGTCGATAGTCGATACTGACGGACGGCAATCCGCAGCGACCGGAGAAAAATTCCGACTCCTCAACGCGCTGCAGGTCGGCGGGATGGATCAGGTCGGAAAATCTGGTCGCACGCCGGACCAGGTCAGTGGCATCATAGCCAAACTGGGCAATGGTCTCGGAGACAGATTCGATGGGCCAGCCGCTTGTGCACGACCACCGGAACATCACCACCGGACCATTGGTGAACAGTTGCTGATCGGTACGCAGGTTTTTCTCCACCGCCTTGCGCTCAACGATTTCTTTCTCAAGCCTGAGATTTGTATTACGCATCTCATCCAGCAGGCTGTCATTCGACTTGCGCAGGTGCAGCAACTGTACCGCATGCACGTTGTAATTCCTCGCAATCATCAGCAATCCTGCGGCAAACAGCATCAGCATCAAGCCGAGATTGTTTTGCATGTGGTCACTGTAAACCAGCATAAACTGCGCGGGGATCAGGATTGCCGGCACCAGGAACGCGACGTACACCGCCAGGTTCACAGCGTAGGAGGAGATTGCGCCGGCAACTACACCGGCAAGACTCATCAGTGCCAGGGTTTGGTATTCAACCGGCCAGGAGAAACTGAAGATCGAACCGATGCAGCCCCAGACGACACCGGCCACAAAGCTTCCGGCAAAGAACAGCAACATCCATGCCGGCCGCTGGCGTTGATCGTCGCCGGCCTTGCGATAACGCACCACCAGCAGCAACCGGGCCATGCTCTGCACTGCCTGCGCAGCCAGCCAAAGCAGCAGTTGTTCGTGAGCCGCGACCGGCCACAGCCCCACAGTTACCAGCAGCGAAAGGACGAAGGCGGCGACAATGGAAGTCGGTGCCTGCCGGTAAATCAGTTCGACCTGCTGGGTTTCGATATCGGAATCAAACACGTTAATTTCGCTAAACGTGTCTGGCTGTAGCGCCCGGGGTTCCGGCAGCTCGCGGTACAGACGCCGGTCAGCCATGCCCGGCCAACCGCGCGCGATACCGGCCAATGGCACCGGCCGGGGCCGCTAGCCATGCTGTAATCCCGCGGAAAACATCAACTTTCATATCCCTGTTATCGGAATAACCGGGGTAAAAATTAAATCGGCACAAGTTGCCGCAAGTGCAGGCCCCGGGGCAACGGTCGGAACACCCGTTAGTTCATATATCTTACTGTTTTATTTGTTTTTTTAATCGATCTGCGTTGGCCTGCATGCGGCCCCGGATCACTGCAGCCCGTTGCGTCCCGGACTGCCGAACCTGTCACCCAGGCGTTGCCAG
>CAJQOV010000136.1 GCA_905480065.1 uncultured Gammaproteobacteria bacterium
CTCACTCGGCACACGCAGACCGGACAGCAGATCCACGGTAGTTTCGGAAGTCGTTGGCTTGCGCAACCACGCAGGGGTGCGGGACGTGTCGTTGCTGCCCAGCACCACAAACCGGTCCAGCTGATGACTGTCCAGGGTTGCGATCGCTGCATCCAGCTCGGTGAAATCATAGCCGATGCCATCCCTGGACAGCAGCTCGGGACTCGCCAGCGAGAATATCCTGATGGTATCGATCCCCACTGCCCTGGCGAGACCATACAGATCATCGGGCCAGATGGCAGCGTCGATATCCGTGCGCATACCATGCTCCTCTGCACAGGCCGCAAAAAAATGCCTGCCGGTGACCGTTCCCGGCTCTGGATCGATCACCACGTAGGCGCGCCGGACCAGCTCGTCAAACTGTCCGTCACTTCGATCGATCCCGCAGCTAACCCGGTAGAATCCCCTGCGTAGCGTCCGCAACGGAATAACTGCGCTTCCGCCACCAGAGCGACCAGGCTCCAGATCGATCGGGATTTTTGCAACTGTGGCTTTCTGAACCGGGTCGGAAATTTCACAGTCCAGTTTATCCTGGCCCGGCACGGTTGACAGCGTAAACGCACCAACAGCCCCGATCGGATAAACCGCCATGGGCTGATCCGGCGTCAGCCATGCTGTAACGGGGGTTAACGTCTGGCTCCCGCGCTTGCCGGTGAAACTCACATTATCCAGCAGGCAGTCACCGGCACTGCTAATGGACAGGCGCATAAAATGCGGCACCTCAGCGGATGGAACTTTTCGGTTGCCGTCAACGGTGAAAGACAAGTCAAGGTTCTGTAGCCCCGCCTGCAGACGCTCACTGTAGGACAGCGACTGGAGCCAGCTGCCGGTAAATGCAATCACGCCGACGCTAACGGCCGCAGCGCAGCGCAGACTGGCCCGAAACCGGTACTGCTGTCCGTCCAGCAGCAGATAGGTCGGATACACCAGGGTATAGCCTCCCTTGGTCAGCCCTGGCAATTGCAGCGAGTGGTTACCGGAGATGGCATTGACGGAAGCACGGACTGGCACGCGCGACCGATCCGCTTGCGCCTTGCTGTAGCGAGGAAAGCGCCGGATGTCGACATTGACTATCCCGAGCTCGAAGCCGCCGTCCTGCACAAACTCCGTCCCGGCATCTGCGGGTGTGGACTGCCCGGCAAGCGCATAACTACCAGTCACCCCCGCAACCACCAGGCAACAAAAAGCAACCGCAGGCAAGAGTGCGCGGGGTATGTAACGCATGATCAGGGCCGGTACCCCAGCCTGGAAATCACCGGCTCCATGGCATCGTACAGAACGGCATCATACTCGGCGTCGCGCGGGTCCCTGCCGCTCGGGTTTCTGTTGCGCAACTCGGGCCCCCGGGTTACGTACTCGTGCGCGCGCTGCGAGTCATCCAGCTGCGAAAATGCGAAAATGCCGCGCAACACGCCGTGCGGGTCTGCCACGAAGTCCTCGTAGCGGACCTCCAGGTATTGTCCCGCATCGAGGCTTTCCCGTTCCGCCCATGCCACCTCGATGATTTTCTTCCACTGCATGGCCGCCAGGACCCCGGGGGCGCTACCTGCATCCTGCCACTGGCGAATGTCGCTCTCAGTGAGCCCCCCCTGCCAGAATGGTCTTTCCAGGCCACCGCCCTCGCGCCAGAACCCCACCCTGAGCAGCGAACGGACCACCGCACGCCCGTCCCGGATGATGTGTACGAAGCGTGCATCCGGAAAAATGCTGTGCAAAAAATGCATTCGTGTGGGTCCGGTCAGCTTGGCGCTGAACCGGGCTCGCCCCTGCCAGAACAGGGTTTTGCTCACGGCGTCCCGTACCCGGGCCACAACGGCATCACTGGCTGCTTCGTCCTGCAGATAGTTCCCGGCAAAACTCGCGCCAGCATGGGTATTCCAGAAACGGTAGGCTTCATCAGGCTGGGGCAGGTACCGGTTCCCGAACACGGTGCGACCATGCTGACGCTTGCGACCGGTAACCGCCCACCATTGATTATCCAGTACGCGGCGCAGCAGGTTCAGTGCAGGGACCGCGGGCAGCATCTCGGAGTAGTTTGTCGGCCAGCCAAGCCGCTCATGACGCGAAGCCGCCTCGAAAATAACGGTCGTGCCACTCCGCGGGCACCCGACAAAAAAGACCGGCTTTTCGATAACCCTGGCCATTACATTACGCCCGACCACACACCGTAAATCCGACCAACAGTGTTGAGAGCATATGCCTTGTCCATGTTTTAATTATGCTGGCCAGTTCCGGATAACAGCTCGAGGTACCGGCTTGCTACCGATGCCGGTGCATACCTGGCAACAACGAACTGTTCGGCCCTGGACCCGATATCCTCCCTCAGGGCATCCTCCGTGAGCAGATTCTCCACCAGTCGCACCATCTCGTCCGGCGTCCCGGGGACTCCACCCAGCCCATGCTGACGGATCAGGCCGTCCGGATCGAAATAGGACACGACCGGGACTTTACGCACCCAGGCCTGCAGAAAAGAGTTCGGAAACCCCTCGCTCTCGGAGGTATTGACGAAGACCTTCGCACGCAGCATTTCCTGGTTCACCTCTGCATAGGGGAGCGCGCCCCTGAACTCCAGATTGGCCACCTGCCGCGCCTCGTCCCTGACTCGTTCAAAGTAGTCTTCCAGGCCCGGGGCAGGCCCGCCGATCATCACCACACGGCGATTGGGCAGTGACCTGGCCAGCGCAATCGCCAGTTCCGGACGCTTGAACGGCCGCAGGTTGTTTACCCAGAGCACGTCGATATCCCGGTTCACCGGATCCGACCCGGTCGGCAACTCGACGGCCATGTTCACGGGCACACTCTCCAGGCGGTAGTGATCACGCAGCAGGTCGACCTGGCGCGTGCCCTGTGCCGCGATCAGATGGGCATGCCGCAAGCCGTATTCATAGATTTTCCGGTCACGCCAGTACTGGATGAGCTGCTGCCCTGGCAGGCAATCGGAGTCATGCGCGATCCGGAAGATGAAGATTTTTCCCCGCTGCCTGCAGAACTCCGCCACGATGCCGGTCAGTGCACCGGCACAGGACTGGTAGTACACGTCTGCATCTGCCTTGCCGAGCGCACGCCACACCGAGGTCATCCGTGGATAGAGGAATCGCAGCACCGGAAACCCGGCACCGGGCCGGTAGGTCTTCAGCACACGGATAGCCCCGATGACTTCCTCATCCTGCTGACCGTAGTCCTTGACCACCGTGCTGACTTGCAGGCCGAGCTCGGCAAAGGCACGCGCCAGCAAGGTCTGCTGAACCGATTCACCCCCGATGTAGGTTGCGCTGAATGCCGGATTCAGCACCGGATAGTTATCCAGGCCAACCAGGCAAATGCTTTTCATGGGCGGGTTATTGCTCACGGCAACGCGCTCTGCAGTACCCACCGGGATGCCTGACGTTGCACGGCTCAGGCATCATGCACTGCAACAGATAATTCAGCCTTGGCACCGGCTGGCGCACCCTGGCACTGTTGCGCGCGCAGTACGTCGAGCTGTTGCAGGATCTTGCGGGTGGACTTGCCGGTAAACTTTTCCAGCAACCAGGCCGCTGCCTTGACCAGCGGATAGTGCGCGCGCTTGCCGCGATACAGACCCGGATTCCTGGGATCGGCAAGGTCTCTGCCGACAAATGCCGCCAGGCGTTCGAATTCCTGCTGGCCCTGCATGAACTCACGGTAATTCAGCACCAGATACGGGTTTTTCGCCGCGCGCAGATAGCCGATTATCCTTTCGTTGTGTTCACACCAGCGGCTGAGATACTGCCACGCACGCACCGGGTTCAGGTATTGACGCCGGATTCCGCCCTGCCGGAAGCGCGGCCAGAGTTGCTCCGGCGCACGATAGATCACGACCAGGCGGTGCTCCGGGAGCCGGTCTCTCCACAATGGGTAGGTCAGCGTGGTCCTGGGATCCTTGAAGCCCCAGTCGCGATGCAATGAATTACACGTTTCGATGATTTCCAGCATGCGGCGCTCCTGCCGGGCGTCCATGCACAACTTCTCCGGCGCGGTCATATCATAAATCCGGTACGTGTCGACCCCAAGGATTTCCATATTGAGCGCCAGGGTCGACTCCCTTTCATACTTGTTACCGGAATCGTATGAGACCGTCTCTTCGAAATGCTCGCCCATCACAATGCCCGAGTTGTGCAGCGTCCGGGACACCAGTGTTGTTCCGGACTTGTGCATTCCCAGGATCACGTAAATCATCAGAGTCAAAACTCCATGCTATGGAAAACAGGACACTCCATTGTAGGAAAAGATCAAGCTAGCCTGCCGGCGGTCGACGCCAGGTTTCCTTGCCCAGATAGGCCAGGATCAGCCACTTGTAGCCTGTTGCAACAAGCAAGGCCAGGTATACACACACGAAAATCGCAGCCGCAGCAAAAAGCAGTAAAAACTGGTTTGTTACACCAGAGTAACGCACCAGTAAAACACTCGGCAACACCGCCACTGCCGAACAGCCCAGAACGGTGGCTATGCCGCGCCAGTCCTGCACCTTCCGAAGTGACATGCCGGATATCCTGCAAACCTTGTTCAACTTGAAAATACTGTCTGCACCGATACTCAGTACAGTTCCGAGCGCCGCGCCGGTAATCCCGAAACTGACTGCTCCAAAGTAGCTGCCCAGCACCGAGATCATGAACAGCCCCATACCCAGCCGCATGACAAACACACCCTGATTGAAGGCAGAGAGCACGCTGGTCATCTCAATCGACAGAATCGCCATCCCGACCAGGTACATCCTCATCGCCGGCGCCGCCTGAACATAGGCATCGGTAAACAGAAATGAAATCACCTGCCCGGAAAACATGAACAGGAACGCAAGCAGCGGCAAAATAGCCCCGCCGATCGCCAGGTTGCTGCTACTGTTAAGAAAGACGATTTGCTTAACATCACCCTGCGCATGAGCGCGGTTCATGCGCGGCAAGATGACATTGACCACCGAGGATCGAACCACCTCCAGCAGCTGCGAGGCCAGACCTGCAACGGAAAATACCGCGAAAGTTCCGGTCTGGAAGAGTGCAGCGACGACCCACAGGTCTACCTGGCTGCGCACACTCTGTAGACCAGTGCTGACTCCGAACGGAATCGCATACTTTAGCTGGGCCTGAAGCTCCGGCCTTTTTACGACCCAGAATCGGCAGCTGTGTTTTTTGCAGAGGTACCAGAACAGCAAGACCAGACGGAACGCTGCATAAAACAGTAACACCAACAGAACATATTCAATATCCCTGGTATACCAGGCAGCGCCCAGCACCAGGCAACTGCGAATCAGCGCCAGGGACATAGTGGCATTCGACTGCCACCTGACATTCTCATCCGCTGCCGGGAGCACCTCGATCAGGAATGATGCGGCCCAGAACACGATAAATAAAGGAAGCACGTATGCATTGCCCGGCATTCCCTGCATGAAGGACGGCTGCAGCGGATTCCAGGGACCAATAACAATGGCCACCACAATTCCCACGCTGAGCAGAAACAGGAAGGCGTTATTGACGTATAGAAACCGGCTTTGAGCGCTCTCGCGCGACAGAAAATAGTACAGGCTGCGCGGAAGACCCAGCGGGGCGAATACCATTACCGTATTCACAAACAACCAGAAATACCGGTACGCTCCGAAATCATCCACGTCGAGCAGACGTACCAGCAACATCGGCGTGAAAAGCTGGAGGAAGCGAGCAAGGAGCTGCGCCTTACCCAGGGCAACAATCTTCCCTCTAGTCGACGCCATTTGGATCCCGTTCGAGCACTGTTTCACCCCGTCGACAAATCAACGTAACCGGACCTGGCCTGCGGATCATCTGCACGGATGGTTACACCCTTGTCGATCGGGTTGGGAATAATCGCCAGCGCGCACATCAATCTATACCTGTGATAAACAGGGCCGGACGAAGCGTCTTATGGCGACAAGCGAAACACGTCCGGGCACAGCATGACCATACGGATACAGCCACGACTGCCCCGGGGGCTTGATCCGACACCCAGGCCAGCCTGCAATCCCTGTACACTAATCCGGAATATAATCAGCCAGGTAAGGGTGAACGGCAGCCGCAAAGCCTTCCAGTACCCGGTCTGCCTCGGCCAGGTCCTCGCCCGGTGCAACTAGCACCGTCAGTCGAACTAGCGCACCATCGGTGCGGTTGCGGGTCATGGAATCCCAGAACAGATACCACTTTACCAGCCACTCGTTGGTAATAATGCGCCCGCGCTGCTGGAACCAGTAGTAGACCAGCTGGGTATAGTCGCCCTTCTTGATCAGCAACCGGTTCACCATCAATGGCGCATCGCCAACCCTGACACCCTCAACGGGTCGAACGGAAAGGTCCTTGATCAGCCAGCCACCGCCCGGGATACAGGCACGCGGGGAATGCGCCGCCGAGCCGGCCGCCTGGTCGGCGTAATAGGCGACATAGAGATTGACCACCGCACCGGTATCATTTGTGAAATCGGACATGAGGTAGTCTTCCGCCTTGAGCGAATCGAGGATAATTTCTTCCAGCTTTTCGGTCACGCCCTTCCATCCGGAAAAGGCCAGCGGAAACTCCGCAAATACCCGGCGCTCGGGGATGATGTTCTGCTTGCCGTGCACGTACAGGCTGACCACCACCAGCCCCGCCAGCAAGACCGGCACCGACCAGGAGAATGGGCTTACGGTTCTGCTGCGCCTCTCCAGGCCTTCCGGCAGCGCATCGGGCAGGTCAATGGCAAAGGCATCGGCCAGCGACATTTTATGGCTGCCGATCTTGGCCAGCAGCGCCATTTCCAGCACCAGGATCGCCATG
>CAJQOV010000137.1 GCA_905480065.1 uncultured Gammaproteobacteria bacterium
GGCGTGGCAGCGTGGTGAGTTCGTGGCTGCTGGACCTGTGTGCCATCTCGCTGCTGGAAGATCCGCAGTTAGAGGGTTTCAGTGGTTATGTGCAGGATTCAGGAGAAGGTCGCTGGACGGTACAGACGGCCATTGAAGAGGCGGTGCCGGCCGATGTGTTGACCGCTGCCCTGTATACCCGGTTTCGCTCCCGACAGGATCATACCTTTGCCGAGAAAATGCTGTCAGCCATGCGCAGTCAGTTTGGTGGCCATACAGAGCAACCAGGCAACGCGGGAGAGGCCTAGATGGGTGTAGTGGAAAATGCCAATCCACTCACCGTAGGCTTGTCTGAACCGATTCTGCCGCAACCCTGTACCCTGGTGATTTTCGGTGGCGCGGGTGATCTTTCCGGACGGAAACTGTTGCCTGCGATTTACAACCTGGGCCTGGACGGCGTGCTTCCGGCCAATTTTGCTGTACTTGGGTTCTCCATAGAAGAGCTGGATGATGACGGATACCGCCGTTTTGCATGGCAAGGTGTCGAGCGTTTTTCACGCCAGCAGCTGGATGAAGAACACTGGCCGAATTACGAACGCCAGTTGTTTTATCAGTCGGGCAGATTCGACGATCCTGCCGCCTATGAAGCCCTGAAACGGCGCCTGGACGAGATAGAACCGCAGTTCGGAATCCCGGGCAACCGGGTCTTTTACCTTGCTATTCCACCGCACCTCATCGGTGTCTGTACGCAGCGCCTCAAGGCAGCCGGGCTGGTGCAGGACGAGACTTCCGAAAAACGCTGGCTGCCGGAATATCGGGCCGGCACCTGGGAACCGGTGGAAGCCGAGGCCGATCAATGAACAACTCAAAAGAAAAAAAATGAAATTACTGGAAGGAAAATGGGCGCTGGTGACTGGATCCAGCCGCGGCATCGGCCAACAGATTGCAAAAGGGCTGGCTGAACGCAGCTGCAATCTGGTTGTCCATGGACGCAAGCCGGAAAACACGGCCCGGACGGTTGAGCTGCTTGCGTCCTCTGGCGTACAGGTACACAGCGTCAGTGGAGACTTGTCGAGCAAGCAAGGTATCCGGTCGGTGATCGACGGGGTGCGTTCCGGGCCCGGACATGTGGATATTCTCTACAACAATGCCGGTGTAATGTGCGCGTGGAAACCGATCTGGGAAGTGACCAGTGAAGAAATTCTGGATATCTTCCAGGTCAACCTGCTGGCGATGATCGCCCTGTGTAATGCCTTCGGGCCGGAGATGAAACGCCGTGGCTACGGTCGCATCATTAACCTGTCTTCCGGGATCACAGACACCCCGAATCTGACGGCGTATGGTATTTCAAAGGCCGCAGTCGATAAATATTCCCGGGACCTGGCATTCGAATTGAGTGGCAGCAATGTGCTGGTTAATTATCTTGACCCGGGCTGGTTGCAGACCGACCTGGGTGGTGAGAATGCCACGTACCCGGTCGAAGACGTGTTGCCGGGCGCGCTGGTCCCGGCCCTGCTGGAGGATAACGGGCCAAGCGGTCAACTATTCGCGGCACAGGACTATCGCATGCTGATCGGCTAGAAAACCGGAAGCAATGCCACCCACTTCTACAGCTGATACATCTATGAATTGTTTCTTCTGCAGCCTGGACCCATCGCGCATCCTCGACAGCAATGCATATTGCTTCATGATCCGTGATGATTTCCCCATATCGCCAGGGCATACGCTGATCATTCCGAAACGACATGTCGGCTCGTTCTTCGAACTCGATGCAGCAGAGCAGCATGCGCTGCTTGCCTTGCTCGACTCCGCCAAAAAATCCCTGGATATCGAATATCAACCGGATACCTATAACCTGGGACTAAACGACGGCCCTGCTGCAGGGCAGAGCATTCCGCACGTACATTTTCACCTCATCCCGCGTTATGCAGGGGACTGCGATGATCCCCGCGGCGGTGTGCGCTGGATAGTGCCTGCCAAGGCGAACTACTGGGCTGATTCATAAAAAGTCCAGATCCCTGCTGTCGCGCATACTCTCTGTCCCTCATCAGCCCCTGATACCGGGACCGCATTGCATGTCCGGGCAAGGGTAAAGGGCAGCTTATCCTCGGCGGGTCACATCACGAGCATGGGCTGGCGACCAGGAAAGCCGGTTCTTTTCTGCAGATCACAATTCTTTTCCGATGGCAGTTGAATTGTAACTAACTGTTAATACTAATTATTATTATGTATTCCATAAATAATTAAAAATATTAAAATTTAGCAGTTGCTTTTATTAATATATTCTAATAAAGTACGTTTCGTCCTCACCGACAAATTGCTTTTTAAACGAATTTCTCAACTTATTTCTTTACTTTTTTGGAGAGTAACAATGAAAACATTTGCAACGATTATTACTGTCGCCACCCTGGCGATCGCTTCCAGCGCTGCTTCCGCCTGGGGTGGTTTTGGTCCTTTCGGTAACAACAGTAACGGTTTTGGCGATGGCTATGGCGACGGCGACGTCGACGGCAGCTTCGGCATGAACTTCAGCGGTCACGGTAATGGTCGTGGCAACGGTCGTGGTTACAACAACTACAACAGTGGCTACGGTTATGGCGCTCCGTACGGTTATGCACCTTATGGTCAGGCCCCGGTTGCCATGCAGGCCCCGATTGACCCGCAGGCCCCGGTTGCCCAGCAGGCTCCGATTGCCCAGCAGGCCCCGGTTGCCATGCAGGCACCGATTGCCGGACCTGGCGGTTATAACGGCTACAACAACGGTTACAACGGCTACAACAACGGTTCTGCTGACGGCTATGGCGACGGCGACGTCGACGGCAGCTTCGGCATGAACTTCAGCGGTCGCGGTAACGGTCGTGGTACCGGTCGTGGTTACAACAACTACAACAGTGGCTACGGTTATGGCGCTCCTTACGGCTATGCACCTTATGCCCAGGTTCCGGTTGCTGCACCTGTTGCCCGGTAATTAAATTCCTGGCCTGAAAAGCCGGGTAAGGAAGGGGCAGCCTGCAAAGGCTGCCCCTTTTCTTTTTGCGGTCCCCGATTTATTCGCACCTGCAAGGACCGCTGGAGTATTCACCTGTTCTGGCAGGGCGCAGGCAGTGCCGGAATAATCCGCTATCCGCCGTCATTCAAACCTCAATCACGTGCTATCTTCCCATGCCGGTGATCACCGGTATCGGTTTAACTTCCGGCAGAGAGATGGTGCATGCAAATACGACTATCCCCCAATGAACTGCGTGTGATTGGCTGTCTGCTCGAGAAAGAGCGCACCACTCCTGATCAGTACCCATTGTCGCTGCATGCGCTGACCAGTGCCTGCAACCAGAAAAGCAGTCGTGATCCGGTTATGGGGCTGGATGAAGCCACGGTCCAGGCAACGCTCGACGCCCTGGTCAAGGAAGGACTGGTAATGAACAAGAGTGGTTTTGGCAGCCGTGTCAGCAAGTACCAGCATCGTTTTTGCAATACCGAGTTCGGTACCCTGAAACTGTCGGAGCAGGAAACCGGTTTGCTCTGCGTGCTTATGTTGCGTGGGCCGCAGACGCCGGGTGAATTGCGTACCCGCACTGACCGCCTGTGCAAGTTCACCGATGTGCACGAAGTGGAAGCCGTTCTCGAACGGTTGATGAGTCGTGACGATGGCCCCTTTGTAGCCAGGCTGCCGCGTGAGCCCGGCAAGCGCGAGACGCGTTATGCGCAGCTGTTCGGCGGGGAGGAGTTGCTGGATACCGGCAATACGCCGGAGGTGCCAGAAGTAACGCAATACGCGGCCTCCCTGGACCGGATCGGACAGCTGGAGGCAAGCGTGGCCGAATTGCGGCAGGAAGTTGCGCTGCTGAAAGAATTGCTCGCCGGCAGACAGTAGGAAACGGGCGCTGACCACTGCTGTCCCACATACTCCATCTCCCTCCGGGATGCCTACAGGGACGTCGGTGGTACGAGTCCAGCGACGGACTCGGTAGAGCGAAGCAGGAGCCAGAGCCGAGAGCAACGCAGGGAGCAGTTGCCGAGGGGATCAAATCAAGCCAACTACCTGATTTTCTATCCCCTCATCCTGTCCTTCTCCCGGAGGGAGAAGGGACGTAATGTTAATACAGGAACAAAAAGGGGTCGGTGTCATTTTTTCTCAAAGACAGAGAGCAAAAAGGGGTCGGTGTCATTTTTCTCTCAAAGACAGTGTGCAATATGCTGTCCAGTGATGAAAAATGACACCGACCCCTTTTTGCTGCCTCAGTGATGAAAAATGACACCGACCCCTTTTTTGTTCTTTTTGCTCTTTTTGTTGCGCGGGCTATCGCTGGGCGCCGCGCGCGCGTGTCAGCAATCGTCCGAAGCTTCGGTGCGGAGTGAATCGGCGGTAAAACCCAGATAGCCGGCATTCACTGGTCCGGCGGCAAACATGCACGCGAAAAACAGCAGGGCAATGAGGATTTTGAGGCTTTCATTCTTCATCATGCCTTACAGCATCATGAATACAGGGTCAGGCGTCTATTGTCCGCAGGTCGTACCATTTGCCGGGGAAATCGATAGCCTGGCCTGCCAGTCGCATTCCGGTGCGGGCCTGGGCCCTATGGACCAGACTGGTTTGTTGTGTACGCTGGTAATCGTTGCGATACGTTCTACCCCGCCGAGAGCAGGGTTCATGCGGGTGCTGCAGCCGATGTTGCTGTGGGTGGGATTGCCGGAAGGTCGGCCTGCTGTCTGTTGGTGCGTGCAGCCCGGGGCGCCCCGGGGCCGCCGCTATTCCCGGTGAAACTTATTCCTTTGTTACACTGGCCTCTTCCACAATGAGTGGATACACATAGCCGTAACCAAAATCCTTGTCCAGTGCGAGTTTTCCTTCGGCGACGATCACGTTATCGACCGCAGCCATGTCACTGGTGGTGATGGTCAGGTCGTCCCGGGTGCTGCTGTCCCGGATGTGGATCCAGTTCCTGCCCATGACGCCGGCCGTGAACTTGGTGACTTTCCCGCGCACGCGCACGGTCTTGCTATCCAGCTTTTGCTTGTCGGCATAGAGTTCGGCAATGGTGTTGCCGTCTGCGACTTTATCGATACCTTCGATGTGGCTGGCTGCGGGTGCCGCCATGATCTTGTCATGGGGTGATGCCATGGCCGGGGGTGCACCTGCCGGGGTTGCTGTGTCAGTACCAAAGCGGTCGACAAAATAGACAATGGAGAAATCGCGATTCATCGAGGTGCTGTGAAAGTTTTTCATCGGCATTCCGGTGGTAAAAGTGATCATGTCACCGATTTTCAGCGGGGTGGTGGCCGCTGCGGCCCACACCTTCTCTGTGCCGGTATCCACCTCGGCATAGGTGTAGCCGGCCGCGTCGATGACGTCTGTTACCTTGCCGTGAATTTCGCCCGGGGCCGGTTGTTGTATTACATCGGTATTGGCCTGGGTGGTGTTGGCAGAACCGGCGATACCTGTGCCGAGCAGGATGAATGAAGAACAGGCAAGCAAGGCTGCCAGAAAACCAGTGCGATGGAACATGCTGAAATTACCCTTGGTTATGGATTGAGCCGGCATTCAATACAATAAATGAAGGCCGTGTTGGTGTTGCAGTGCCAGCCTGACGCTGGGTGGTCATTATGGTCCAACAAAAAGGGGTCGGTGTCATTTTTCATCACTGGGCAGAAAGAACAAAAAGGGGTCGGTGTCATTTTTCATCACTGGACAGCATATTGCACACTGTCTTTGAGAGAAAAATGACACCGACCCCTTTTTGTTCCACACTGTCTTTGAGAGAAAAATGACACCGACCCCTTTTTGTTCCCTTTTTGTTCTTAAAAATGACACCGACCCCTTTTGTTCCTTTTTGTTGATTACGATTGGGAATCAATAGCGCCCGGATTCAGGCAGGTCGTATAGATGAACTAACCTACTATAGGTATTCTACTCCCGGGGTGTAACCGGGCGTGGTGCCGGTAGCAGACATGGCAATTGCGTAACGCCATTCCATCAGACGGAGTTGACTGTGGAATACAAGGATTATTACCAGATCATGGGGTTGCAGCGGGATGCTTCCCAGGATGAGATCAAGCGCGCCTACCGCAAGCTGGCGCGAAAATACCATCCGGATGTGAGTAAGGAGAGCAATGCGGAGGAGCGCTTCAAGGAGGTCGGTGAGGCCTACGAGGTGCTCAAGGACCCGGAAAAGCGCGCTGCCTATGATCACCTCGGCGCCAACTACCAGGCCGGGCAGGAGTTTCATCCACCGCCGAACTGGGATTCCGGCTTTGAGTTCCGTGGTGGTGGTTTTACCGGGGCCGATGGCGGCGGCTTCAGTGACTTCTTCGAAGAACTGTTCGGGCAGCAGGGTTTTGGCGGGCATGCCGGTTACCGTCCGCAGTACAGCGCCCGCGGTCAGGATCATCACGCCAAGGTGGTCGTGGACCTGGAAGACGCCTTTCAAGGTGCAACGCGCAGCATCAGCCTGCAGGCGCCGGGGCTGGACAAGCATGGCCACATGCAGCTGATCAATCGCACGCTCAACGTGAAGATTCCCAGGGGTATCAAAGAGGGACAGATGATTCGCCTGGCGGGACAGGGCATGCCCGGCACGGGGCAGGGTGCGGGCGGGGATCTCTACCTCGAGATTCATTTCAAGCCTCATCCCTTCTACCGCGCGGAAGGGCGTGACCTGCATATGCAACTGCCGGTGGCACCCTGGGAGGCGGCACTGGGTGCCACGGTGCAGGCACCAACACCGGCGGGCAAGGTGGATCTGAAAATTCCTGCGGGTTCCAACAGCGGCAGCAAGCTGCGCCTGAAAGGGCGCGGCATACCCGGCAAACCGGCCGGTGATGTCTATGTGACCCTGAGCGTGGTGGCGCCACCGGCCAATAGCGAGCAGGCGAAAGCGATCTACAAGGAGATGGCCAGCAAGCTGGCGTTCAACCCAAGAGCCGGCATGGGGGTATAGGCAATGACCAGGCAAACCATACTGACCGGTATTATCGTGGAAGACACCATCGAGTTTACCCTGGGCGAACTGAGCCGCGCCTGTGGCAAGCCCGCCGAGTGGATACTGGCGCTGGTGGAGGAAGGTGTGATCGAACCGCTGGGCACGGAGCAAACCCAGTGGCATTTCCTTGGCCACTGCCTGCGCCGCGTGCGCATTGTCGAGCGGTTACAGTCCGATCTCGGTCTGAACCTGGCGGGCGCGGCACTGGCGCTGGAATTGCTGGAAGAGGTGGAAACACTGCGCAACCGGATTGCCGCGCTGGAGGAATGAGGCGAACGCGCACATTGTGCGACGCCCTGCAAACCAGGGAACGTCTGATCAATCCGCCATTCCCGCGCATGCGGGAATACAGTCCTTCGATAGTTTGTGGGTTACTGGATTCCCGCATGCGCGGGAATGACAGTTTTGGAAATCTCCTGGTGGTATGGTCATGCGCGTGGATAACAGGGTGCATGGTGGTGGTTTTGTAGCCGGGTTGATCCGGGCTGACGCATGGCGTTATTCGCCGTGAGCCAGGGTATGACAGATGGACAGCAATTCTTACAACTTAGCCGGAGCAGGAATGAACAGTGCAACAAAGGCAGCAGTGAATATCTCTCCCCTGGCGGGTAAGCCCGCGCCAGCCTCGATGCTGGTCAATGTGCCCAGGCTGATCACGGCCTATTACAGCAACCTGCCTGACCCTTCGGTAGCTGCGCACCGGGTCGCGTTCGGCACCTCCGGTCATCGTGGCTGCTCGTTCGACAACAGCTTCAACGAATGGCATGTGCAGGCCATCAGCCAGGCCATTTGTGAGTACCGCAAGCAGCGTGGGATCGATGGCCCGCTGTTTCTCGGTATTGACACGCACGCGCTTTCGGAGCCGGCGCTGACCAGTGCGCTGGAAGTGCTGGCGGCCAATGGCGTCGAGGTCATGCTTGCCGAAGCGGACGAATACGCGCCTACCCCGGTCATTTCGCACGCCATCCTGGTGTACAACCGCGGCCGCGATCGCGGGCTGGCGGACGGCATCGTCATCACGCCTTCGCACAACCCACCCGACAGCGGTGGCTTTAAATACAATCCGACCAACGGCGGGCCGGCGGACAAGGACGTCACCGGGTGGATCGAGGCCCGTGCCAATGCGTTGCTGGAAAGCGGACTGCGGGGCGTGCAACGGATCCCCTGTGCGCAGGCACTGCGTGCCGCGACCACGCACCGGCACGACTACCTGACCAGTTACGTCAGCGACCTGGGCAGCGTGCTCGATATGGATGCGATTCGCGGTGCGGACATCCGCATGGGCGTGGATCCGCTGGGTGGCGCCGGCGTGCACTACTGGGGGCGGATTGCCCAGCACTATAGCTTGAATCTCACGGTGGTGAACGAAGCCGTCGATCCCACTTTCCGCTTCATGACAGTGGACTGGGACGGTCAGATTCGCATGGATCCGTCCTCGAACTATGCCATGCAGAGCCTGATCGGTCTCAAGGATCGCTTCGACATTGCCTTCGCCTGCGACACCGACCATGACCGGCACGGCATCGTCACCCGTACCGCCGGTTTGCTGCCGTCCAACCATTACCTTGCGGTCTGCATTGATTACCTGTTCCAGAACCGGCCGGGATGGAGCAGGGATGCGGCGGTTGGCAAGACCGTCGTCAGCAGCCAGATGATCGATCGCGTCGCTGCGAAGCTCGGCCGCCGGATCTACGAGGTGCCGGTCGGTTTCAAGTGGTTTGTGGACGGCCTGTTCGACGGCTCGCTGGGTTTTGGCGGAGAGGAGAGTGCGGGTGCGTCTTTTCTGCGTCGGGATGGCAGCGTCTGGACGACCGACAAGGACGGCATGATCCCGGCCTTGTTGTCGGCGGAGATTACCGCGCGCATGGGCCGCGATCCGGGCGAAGTCTACCGTGACCTGGAGCGCGAGTTCGGCGCATTGGCATTTGATCGTGTCGATGCGCCAGCGACCCCGGAACAAAAGCAACGGCTGGCGCAGCTCTCGCCGCATCAGGTCCTGTCCGCAGAACTGGCAGGTGAAAAAATTCTCAGCATCCTCACACGGGCGCCGGGCAACGGCGCAGCGATCGGCGGTTTGAAAGTGGTGGCGGAGAGCGGCTGGTTCGCAGCGCGCCCGTCCGGCACCGAAAATATTTACAAGGTCTACGCGGAGAGCTTGCATGGCGTGGATCATCTACGCCGCATCCAGGCAGAGGCACAGACCATCGTCAGTGCTGCGCTGGCGGCGCCGGCATAGCAGCAGGGAATTGCGTTCAGGACAACCCTCAAGGAGCGGCGATGAGCGAGCAAACCCGTATCAGCCACCCGAATGAGCGCCAGTTGTGCGCGGACGTGGAGGGATTCGATTCCCTGGCGGAGCTTGCCCTGGATATGCGTTCGTCGTGGCATCACGCCACCGACCAGGTGTGGCGGCAGCTGGATGCCATGCTCTGGGAGCTGACCCGGAACCCCTGGGTCGTGTTGCAGACCGTCTCGCGCGAAAAACTCCAGCGTGTGCTGGCCGATCCCGCGTTCCGCAGTCAGGTGGATGAGCTGCTGCAGGCCAGGCGCAATGCGGCGCAGGCGCCGGCGTGGTTTCAGCAAGCCCACCCGCAGTCGCCGCTCGGTTGTGTCGCCTATTTCAGCATGGAATTCATGCTGAGCGAGGCCTTGCCCATCTACTCCGGTGGCCTGGGTAACGTGGCTGGCGATCAACTCAAGGCCGCCAGCGACCTGGGTGTGCCGATGATCGGCGTGGGGCTGCTCTACCAGCAGGGCTATTTTCGTCAACTGATCGACAAGAATGGCGCGCAGCAGGCCTTGTATCCCTATAACGATCCCGGCCAGTTGCCCATCACGCCATTGCGCCATGCGAACGGCGAGTGGTTGCGCCTGGAAGTCGCGCAGCCCGGTTACTCGATCTGGTTGCGCGCCTGGCAGGTCCAGGTTGGCCGCCTGCAGCTGTACCTGCTGGATAGCAACGACGCGGCAAATTATCCTGCGCACCGCGGCATTACCAGCGAGCTGTATGGCGGTGGAGTCGAGCTGCGGCTCAAACAGGAGATGCTGCTCGGCATCGGCGGATGGCGACTGCTGCGCGCACTCGGCATCGAGCCGGAGGTCTGCCACCTGAATGAAGGGCATGCGGCCCTTGCCGTGCTGGAACGGGCGCGCAGTTTCATGCAGGAAAGCGGGCAGCCGTTCGACGTTGCACTGGCCGTCACGCGCGCGGGTAACCTGTTCACCACCCACACGGCAGTGGCCGCCGGCTTTGACCGTTTTGCTCCGGCGCTGATCGAACAATACCTCGGTGGTTACGCCAGGCAGGAGCTCGGCATCACACTGTACGATTTGCTGGCCCTGGGCCGCGAAAACCCGAACGACGCAGCGGAACCATTTAACATGGCCTGGCTGGCGATTCGCGGCAGCGGGGCAGTCAATGCTGTGAGTCGATTGCATGGCCGGGTCAGCCGGCATCTGTTCGAACCGCTGTTCCCGCACTGGCCGACGGATGAAGTGCCGGTCAGGCATGTGACCAACGGTGTGCATATGCCGACCTGGGACTCGGCAGCGGCGGACCAACTCTGGACAGAGATTTGTGGCAAGGAGCGCTGGCTGGGTGCAACAGAAACAATGGAACAGGACATGCGTCGCGTTTCCGATACCGCGCTCTGGCAATTCCGCACCGCCGCCAGCCGCTCGTTCGTTGACTACGTTCGCGCACGCTTGTCCCGGCAGCTGGCCTCCTCCGGCGCGTCGCCCGAGGCGGTCAATGCAGCACAGCACCTGTTCGACTGCAATACGCTGACGCTCGGATTTGCCCGCCGTTTTGCCACCTACAAGAGACCGAACCTGCTGCTGCATGACCCGCAACGCTTGCTGCGCCTGCTGACCAATCCGCAACGTCCGGTGCAGCTCATCATGGCCGGCAAGGCGCATCCGGCAGACCAGACCGGTCAGGACCTGATTCAGCAATGGACCCGTTTCATCCGGCGTCCCGAGGTGCGTCCGCATGTGATCTTCCTCAGTGACTACGATATGCATTTGACCGAGCAGCTGGTGCAGGGCGTAGATGTCTGGATCAATACGCCGCGCCGCCCCTGGGAAGCGTGTGGGACCAGCGGCATGAAGGTGCTGGTCAATGGTGGCATCAATCTCTCGGTGCTGGACGGCTGGTGGGCGGAGGCCTACACGCCCGAAGTGGGGTGGGCGCTGGGTGATGGCCGCGAGCATGGCGACGATCCGGCCTGGGATGCGCGTGATGCCGAGGCGCTTTACGACCTGCTTGAAAACGAGGTGATTCCCGAGTTCTATACCCGCGACGAACGCGGTGTGCCTACCACCTGGGTGGCGCGCATGCGGGAAAGCATGGCGCGCCTGACGCCACGCTTTTCCACCAACCGCGCGGTGTGCGAATACACCGAGCAACACTACCTCCCGGCGGCCGCTGCCTACCGTGCGCGGGCTGTCGATAAAGGGGCAATTGGCGTGGAACTGGTGCACTGGCGCAACGCACTCGAGCAACAATGGGCTGCACTGCGTTTCGGCGAGACAAAGCTTGAAACGGCTGGCGGGCAACATGTATTTGAAGTGCAGGTGTATCTCGATGACCTCGAACCGGGGGCCGTGCGGGTCGAACTGTATGCCAACAGCGCTGATGGTGCGACGCCGGAGCGGGTGGAGATGAAACGCGTGCGGCAACTGGTGGGCGCAATCAACGGTTATGCCTATCACGCGGAGGTGCCGGCAACGCGCCCGGCGACGGACTATACAGCGCGACTCATACCGCACCACGATGCCGTGGCGGTGCCGCTCGAAGCTGCGCATATCCTGTGGCAGCGGTGACCTGGCTTTGACAGGTAACGGCTCCCACGACCGTTCAAATGCCCACCACAACAGATTCGGCAAAGCGGCAGCAGCCAGTGCGGTATGCCTTCCGGGTAAAACGCGGGCGGACAATCACACATCATCCGCTGTATCTGAAACCGGGGCAGGGACATGTGGCGCGCTGCGAAATGCTGAGTGAGATCCACACTGCAATGAACCGGTAATCGGTGCCGGGTTCAGGGTATATTAGAAATAAATGTGCTCTGACACCGTTTGTTTGTCCCGGAGGGAGAGGGAGTTTATGGGACAGCAGTGACACCGCCCCCTTTTTGCAGCTATTCAATAAATGACACCGACCCCTTTTTGTTCCAATAAATGACACCGACCCCTTTTTGCAGCTATTCAATAAATGACACCGACCCCTTTTTGTTCCCCATAAAATAAACAGGGCGTTCCTTCTCCCTCCGGGAGAAGGACAGGATGAGGGGATATAAATCAAGCAGCCAGTTTTATTTGATCCCCTCGGCAACTGCTCCTGCCTCGCTCTACCGAGTCCGTCCCTGGATTCGTACCTCCTGCATCCCTGCAGTCGTCCCGGAGGGAGAGGGAGTTTATGGGGCAGCAGTGGAGACAGATCAGCCCCATCGCTAACTCACAGGTTCTTTTGGCGCTGGCTTGCCTGGGAAAAATCTCCCGGCGTGTGGATGTACCTGGTCACCGATACCGGCCTGGCGCTTGAACTGACCGCCTACTTCAACTGATGGAAAAGGGGTCGGTGTCATTTTTCGAAAAATGACACCGACCCCTTTTCGTTTTTCGTTAAACTTGCAGCCATGCTGAATTCCATGTCGCTGCGCCGTAACAGAATCATGCTGTGTGCCTGCTGTGGCTGTCATCGCATGCTGGCGCGGCGGTTCATCACGCCCTTGAGGTGGTTGTCAGCCCCGATCGCAGTCAGCTCGAGGTAACCGATACCATCACGGTTTCCGCTGGTGCAGCGCGGCAACTGGATTTCCTCCTGCACCCCGGGCTGAGGCCCGAGATGCTGACCCGCGGTGTGGAGCTGACAGCCATCGAGCGTGCAGCGCAAGCGGACACACCCGCGTTGAATAGTGCCACCGAGGCTGCCGAGCCTGAACCGGCACGCTACCGCATCGAACTGCCAGCCGGACAGACCCGTTTCACGTTGCGCTATCAGGGCCAGATTCGGCATGAGCTGCAGCAGGGTGGCGCGGAGTACGCGCGGGGTTTCAGCGAGACGCCGGGGACGATAACGGCGCAGGGCGTGTTCCTCGCCGGCAGCAGTTTCTGGTATCCCCGTTTCAACAGTGAATTGATGAGCTTTGATCTCTCCCTGCGCCTGCCGCCGGGCTGGTACGGCATGAGTCAGGGAGAACGGCTGACACGCGACAGCGGGCCAGGGTACGTCCGGGAACAGTGGCGCTGTGATTCGCCCCAGCAGGAGATCTACCTCGTCGCCGGGCAGTTCACGGAATATAGACAGGCGGCCAACGGGGTGCAGGCGCTGGTGTTTTTGCGCCAGCCGGACGCGGCGCTGGCGCAGCAGTACCTCGACGCGACCGCTGACTATGTCCGGCTCTATAGCGAACTGATCGGCCCCTACCCCTATAAAAAATTCGCCCTCGTGGAGAACTTCTGGGAGACGGGTTACGGGATGCCGTCATTCACCCTGCTGGGCCCGAAGGTAATCCGCTTTCCATTTATCCTGCATTCCTCGTATCCGCACGAGATTCTGCACAACTGGTGGGGCAACGGCGTCTATGTCGATTACGACCAGGGCAACTGGGCCGAGGGCCTGACCAGCTACCTGGCCGATCACCTGATCAGTGAGCAACGCGGGCAGGGTGTCGATTACCGGCGTAACACGCTGCAGAAGTACACCGACTATGTACGCCAGCAACAGGACTTTCCGCTGACGGCATTCCGCAGCCGTCACAGTGCCGTTACCGAGGCCGTCGGGTATGGCAAGACGCTGATGCTGTTTCACATGCTGCGACTCGAACTGGGGGATGCGCACTTCATCCAGGGGCTGCAAACACTGTACCGGCAGAACCGTTTCCAGGTTGCCGGTTTCGGGGCGGTGGAACGTGCGTTCAGTGCAGTCGCCCGGCAACCGCTGACTGATTTCTTTGCGCAATGGGTGCAGCGCAGCGGGGCGCCGCAATTGCAAATAACGCGCGCACATGCCCGCCCGCAGCATGATGGCTTTGTTCTTTCGACTGTGATCGAGCAAGTGCAGGATGCGGCACCGTATGTGCTGCAGGTGCCGCTCGTGATACGGCTGGAGGGCAGGCAACAGGCCTGGCAGACCGAGGTGAGGCTCGACGCAAAACGCGTGACGGTCGAGCTGGAACTGCCCGCGCGGCCGTTACAGGTCGATGTCGATCCGCAGTTCGATGTGTTCCGGCGCCTGGATCGTTACGAGATCCCGCCGGCCATCAGCCAGGCGCTGGGGGCCGCACAGGTGCTGATCGTGTTGCCGGTCGCCGCGCCGAAGGAGCTCAGGTCTGCCTATGAAACCCTGGCGCGTGGCTGGCAGGCAGACCAGCCGGGGCGGATCGAGGTGGTTACCGATCGTGAGCTGGAGCAGCTGCCCGATGACCGCAGTGTGTGGCTGTTCGGCTGGGACAACCGGTTTCGATCGTTGCTGAATCAGGCACTCGCTGACTATGACTATGCGGACCAGGGAACCGGCGTGCAGATCAATGGCACCAGCCTGCGCCAGGAGGAACATGCCGTCGTGGTGCTGGGGCGCGGTTCCGGAAACCCCGATCAGGCACTGGGCTGGCTGGCTGCCGGGCAGGCAGCGGCGTTGCCTGGCCTGGGCCGCAAGCTGCCGCACTACGGCAAGTACAGTTACCTGGCCTTTACCGGGGAGGCTCCGGACAATGTGCTCAAAGGGCAGTGGCCGGTGGTGCACTCGCCGCTGTCGGTCGCGGTGGTGCAGGAGGATGGCGCGCCGGTGATGCCCGGGACCGCGCGGCTCGCACCTCGTACGCCACTGGCGGCAGCGCCGGTGGAGTTCTCCGTGGAGCGCATGCAGCGCGACATCGCCTGGCTTTCCGATGGGTCCATGGAAGGGAGAGGACTGGGCACGCCAGCGCTGGATCGTGCCGCCGGGTATATCGCCGACCAGTTTCGTGCCGCCGGTCTGCGGCCCGCTGCGGATGGCAGCGCTTCCTGGTTGCAGACGTGGCAGGCGCAGGTGCCGGAGCTTGGCCGGTCTGTTGCCCTGGGCAATGTCGTCGCTATCCTGCCCGGCAGCGATCCCGCCCGCGCCGGCGAGAGCCTGGTGATCGGCGCGCACTACGATCACCTGGGGCGCGGGGAGTACGGGGCCCATGCCGGTGATCGGGGCCAGGTGCACCCCGGTGCTGATGACAATGCCAGTGGTGTGGCCGTACTGCTGGAGCTGGCACGGGTGCTGGCCGGCAAGCCACAACCGCGCAGCATCGTGTTCGTCGCCTTTAGCGGTGAGGAGACAGGGCGCCTGGGTTCGAAATATTTCCTGCAAAATGCCACGCGCTATCCGGTCGAGCGCATGATTGCCATGGTCAACCTGGATAGTGTGGGTCGCCTGGACGGGCGGCCTTTGCTGGCGCTCGGTGCGGGTACTGCAGGGGAGTGGGTACATATCCTGCGCGGTGCCGGCTACGTCACCGGGGTTCAGGTAACGCCGGTTGCCGATGATATCGGTTCCAGTGACCAGACCAGCTTCATCGAGGCCGGCGTGCCTGCCGTGCAGTTATTCGGCGGCGTGCATGCGGATTTTCACCGGCCCGGTGATACCGCGGAAAAGATCGACACGGCCGGCCTGGTGCAGACGGCGCAGGTGCTGAAGGAGATTACGACCTACCTGGCCGGGCGGCCGGAGGCCCTGGATTCCAGTGCGGGCAAGGCACAACGGATACTCTCCGCCGCGTCTGCAGCGGGTGAGCGGCGCGTCAGCCTGGGCATCGTGCCAGACTATGCCGTCAGCACAGACGGGGTACGGATTGCCGAAGTGCGTGCACAGACACCGGCCGCGCAGGCAGGACTCAGGCCGGGGGATAGCATCACGGCGGTGAATGATAAGCCGGTGCACAATCTGCGTGATTACACAGAGGCTTTGAAGGAACTTGCTCCGGGTGATACGGTTCAGATCCTGTTCCGACGCGATGCTAACGAGCGCCGGGCCACGGTCCGCGTTATCGAGCGCTAGCACCAACAAAAAGGGGTCAACAAAAAGGGGTCGGCAACAAAAAGGGGTCGGTGTCATTTTTCATCACTGGACAGCATATAGCACACAGTCTTTGAGAGAAAAATGACACCGACCCCTTTTTGTTCCTGTCTTTGAGAGAAAAATGACACCGACCCCTTTTTGTTTCACTGTCGGCGTTTCGGAGAGAGATCCGGGTTATACGATAGCAATGACCCGGTGCGTAACACGCACCTTGCGGTATTCGTATATGATAAATACAAGACACAACAGGTTTGGGGGGTGCGAATAACCATGACTGACAAGGTGATCTCCGGAATGATCTTCGTGCTGCTGCTGTCATGGACCGGCTGGCTGATGGCCGGTGATGTTGCGGTGCCCGGGGCAGGAACACTGGCGTTCCCCGGGGAAACGCATCTCACCAACATCAGACAGCTGACCTTCGGCGGCCAGAACGCGGAGGCCTATTTTTCTGCTGACGGCAAGGAACTGATCTTCCAGTCCACGCGCGGTGCGCTGGAGTGCGACGCCATCTTTCGCATGAACAGTGACGGGAGCCAGCTACGGCAGGTCTCTTCCGGACAGGGGGTGACGACCTGTGCCTTTATCGCACCCGATAACCGCTCCATCATCTATGCTTCCACGCACCTGCGGCATGAACGCTGTCCACCGAAGCCGGACCATTCGCGCGGCTATGTCTGGCCCCTGTATGCAGACTACGACATTTTCAGGGCCGGGCCGGAGGGTGAAGACCCGGTGCGGCTGACCGACACGGCGGGTTACGATGCAGAGGACGTCTATTCACCCCGCGGCGACCGCATCGTATTTACCTCGGTACGTGGTGGCGATCTGGACCTGTACCTGATGAATCCGGACGGCAGTGGCGTGGAGCAACTGACCTTTACCCCCGGCTACGATGGTGGTGCGTTTTTCTCGCTGGATGGTGAGTGGATCGTATGGCGTGCCTCCCGCCCGCAGGGCCAGGAGCTGGCAGACTATCGGGCCCTGCTGGCCGAGGACCTGGTCCGGCCCGGCAAGCTCGAGCTCTACATCATGAATCTCAAGGAACGCAAGCCGATCCGTATCACCGATAACGGAGCTGCCAATTTCGGCCCCTACTGGCACCCTGACGGGCGACACATCATTTTCGCGTCCAACAGGGATGACCCGCAAGGGCGCAACTTTGATCTTTACCTGGTCGATATCGACACCCGCAACATCGAACGCATCACCACCTACGACGGCTTCGACGGCTTCCCGATGTTCTCGCAGGACGGCAAACAACTGGTGTTTGCCTCCAATCGCTTTGGCAAGGTGGCAGGGGAAACCAATGTATTTATCGCCGACTGGCAGTAACAACCGGGTGCCGGGGAGGGCAGTGGCAGTCTGGCTCGGGTCTGCGCTACTGATGCTGCTGTTGATCGCCGGTTGTACCCCCATGGTGCAGCATGGCCAGCATGATATCTCAGTAGTGGGTCATCACGCGGTAGCCGATCATGATACGCAACCGGTGTCTCAAACACCGGCCCTGGACCTGGGCGCTGCCTCCGACCTGGAAGGCATCATCCCGAAACTGGCCGACCAGCGTGTCGTGTTTGTCGGCGAGAGTCACGATCGTTTCGATCATCATCTCACGCAGCTCGAAATTATCCGTCGCCTGCATGCCATCCATCCCCGCATGGCCATCGGCATGGAGATGTTTCAGCAGCCGTTCCAGGGCGTACTCGACGACTATATCGCGGGCAGGCTGAGTGAGCGGGAATTGTTGCGCGCTACCGAATACTACCAGCGCTGGCGCTTTGATTTCCGTCTTTATGCCCCGATCCTGCGCTATGCGCGCGAACAGCAACTGCCGGTGGTTGCACTGAACCTGCCGGTTGAGCTCACCCGCAAGGTCGGGCGTGAAGGCCGCGATGCACTCACTGCGGACGAGCGGGCACAGTTACCGTCCGAGATTGACCGCTCCGACGCCGCCTATGAGCAGCGTCTCAGGACGGTCTTCAACCAGCACGCGGATCACGGGAACGGTTTCGACCGCTTTCTCGAAGTGCAACTGCTGTGGGATGAGGGGATGGCGCAACGGGCAGCCGACTATCTCACGGCCCACCCGGATAGCCACATGGTGATACTGGCCGGCAGCGGGCATCTTGCCCGGGGCAGCGGCATCCCGCGGCGGCTGGAGCGGCGCCTGCCGATGAGCAGTGCCATCGTGCTCAATGGCTGGGATGGTGCGCTGGAAACCGATCTGGCCGACTTTATCCTGCTGACGCAGCAGCGCAAGTTGCCGCCTTCCGGCAGGTTAGGCGTGTTGCTCGACAACGCGACTGACGTGCTCAAGGTTGACACTTGCCTGCCCGACAGCCCCTGTACACGTGCCGGCCTGATGCGCGGCGACCGGTTTCTCTCCATCGACGGCGAACCCGTTGACGATATGACCGGTCTGCGCCTGGCGATGTGGGACAAACAGCCGGGGGATACCGTGATACTGCGGGTAAGCCGCACGCACTGGTTCTCTCCGCCGCAGGAACTGAGCTACAGCATCGAGTTACAGTAAAAAAAAGAAAAAAGGAAAAAAGGGAAAAAAAAGGGGTCGGTGTCATTTTTCTCTCAAAGACAGGAAAAAAAGGGGTCGGTGTCATTTTTCTCTCAAAGACAGTGAGCAATATGCTGTCCAGTGATGAAAAATGACACCGACCCCTTTTTGTTCTGTCCAGTGATGAAAAATGACACCGACCCCTTTTTGTTTCAAAAATGACACCGACCCCTTTTTGTTTCGGACCGGCTATGGGTGATGATGCGCGCTGATGTACCTGTCGGGCGGTCGCGAATAACTCAGACAGGAGTATGGCCGAGTCAGAGATCCGCAAAAAACGTGGTCTGTCCACAACGGTTTCCTTGACCCCGGCAGCGTCGGACAGTAGATTCCGACGTGCACTGCACGGAGCAGCAATTCTGCCGGCACTTGTGATCACTCGTA
>CAJQOV010000138.1 GCA_905480065.1 uncultured Gammaproteobacteria bacterium
CATGAAACCCGACCAGGCGCTCATGGGTCTGGTCGCGACTGCCGTCATCAACGAAAATCAGCTCGTAATCGTAATCCGGCAGCGACCGCATGACCCCGGTAAGACGCTCATAGCATGCGTCAATGACTTCAACCTCGTTGAAGACGGGAATCACGATGGTGATCAGTTTTTTCTCGCTCATATTCTTGTACGTTCGCCCAGTTCAGCGGGAGATACCCCGGTAAGCCGCACTATTGTAGCTGCAATCCGTACCGTTTTCCCAGTTACGGCAGATCGTTGGCCACCGGTCAGCAGTAAACGGCACGAACGGCACCGGGCTGTAATAACGGCCCGGGCACTCTGCCCTACGGTTGCCTTTGCCAAGGCTCCGGTGAGGCATGGAAAGCTTGCCGGCGATGCATTCGCCACGGTCAGGACCCGTGCTAGACTTCCGGAGGTGAGCAATGATCGATTTCTGTCCGGACCCCGACCGGCAACCATCCACCCGCTGCCGCCGGGATACCAGGGCCAGCCAGCGCTCGTGAAGACCGGAGACTGCAAGCTGTCAGCGTCCCGTGCGTGCAGGCACACCTGGCAATGAGTACACTGCGTTTCTGCTTTCTGACCACGTTCTACCCGCCGTACAGCTTCGGTGGAGATGCCATCGGCATCCAGCGCTTCGCACGGGCGCTGGTGCGGCGCGGTCACCACGTGAGCATCATCCTTGACGTCGACGCCTACAACGTACTCAGCCATCGTCCGGAGCCGGAGCTGCCGCCCGCCACTGACGGCATCGAGGTCATTACGCTACGCTCGCGTGCGCCCAGGCTGTCGGTCCTGCTTACCCAGCAGACCGGGCGCCCGGTATTGCAGGGCAAGTCCATTCGCAGGCTGCTGGCCGAAGGTAATTACGACGTCATCGTCTACAACAACATATCGCTGGTCGGTGGCCCGGGGCTGTTGTCCTGCGGCAACGCACTCAAGCTCTACATGGCCCACGAACACTGGCTGGTATGCCCCTCGCATGTGCTCTGGCGCCATGGCCGCGAACTGTGCACCGGCCGCGAGTGCCTGCGCTGTGTGCTGCATTACCAGCGCCCCCCGCAACTGTGGCGCTACACCGGCGTACTGGAACGCCAGCTGCACCATGTCGATGCCTTCATCGCCATGAGCGAGTTCAGCCGCGCCAAGCACCGCGAGTTCGGCTTCCGGCCGGACATGGAGGTGGTCAATTACTTCCTGTCCGATAATGACGCGGTACAGCAGGCGCCGGACGGTGGCAGCTCGCCGCATGAACGGCCCTACTTCCTGTTTGTCGGACGGCTGGAAAAGATCAAGGGACTCGATGACGTCATCCCGGTATTCCAGGATTATGGCCGCGCCGACCTGGTCATTGCGGGCGATGGCGAATACACGGCAACCCTGCAAAAGATCGCCGCCGGTAATCCGCGCGTGCGTTTTCTCGGCCGGGTTGCCCCGGATGACCTGGATCGCTACTACCGCCACGCCATCGCCCTGATTGTGCCCTCGGTTTGTTATGAAACCTTCGGTATCATCCTGATCGAGTCGATGCGCCAGGGTACCCCGGTACTGGCACGCCGGATCGGGCCGTTCCCGGAGATCGTCAATCGCAGCAACGGCGGCCTGTTGTTCGAGAGTGCCGGTGAGCTTGCCACGGCCATGCAGCAGCTGCAGGATGACCCGGAATTGCGTGACCGGATGGCCAGCCAGGGACGTGACAGCTTTCTAAAGTACTGGTCCGAGGGCGCCGTCATACCGGTATTCCTTGACGTGGTAAGGCGTGCCGCACAACGATCCGGACGTATGGATATCACAGACAAACTGGAGAAGTCGCAATGATCAGAATCCTGGTGACCGGCGGCGCAGGCAACATTGCCAGCGCCCTTATTGCACGCCTGGCGGCCAACCCGGCACACCATATCACCATTGCCGACAACCTGCTGACCGGCGACATGCGCAAGGTCCCGCTGCACCTGCACAACGTGCAGTTCATCAAGTGCAATGTCAACGACTACAACGATATCGCACCGTTGTTCTTCGCCAACAACTTTGAATACGTGTTCCATTTCGCCGCCGTGGTCGGTGTGCAGCGCACCCTGCAAAACCCCCTCTGGGTCATGCATGACATTCATGGCATCGAGCATGTCCTGAACCTGTCGAAGAACACCGGGGTACGGCGCGTGTACTATTCGTCTTCGTCCGAGGTATACGGCGAACCGTTCGAGATCCCGCAGAACGAACACACCACGCCGCTCAACTCACGCCTGCCCTATGCCATCGTGAAAAACGTCGGCGAGGCCTTCCTGCGCACCTACCACAAGGAATTCGGACTGAATTACCTGATCTTCCGCTTCTTCAATACCTACGGCCCGAACCAGAGCGAAGACTTCGTGGTGCCGCGCTTCATCCGCCAGGCCATGGAAAACCGCGACATCACCATTTACGGTGACGGCTCGCAGACCCGTACCTTCTGCTACGTGGATGACAACATCGAGGCCTGCATGAATGCACACCTGACCGGGAAGATCGAAAACGACACCATCAATATCGGCAGTGACGTGGAGTTCAGCGTCCGTGAACTGGCCGAACTGGTCATCGAAATCACCGCCTCGAAATCGAGGATCGTTCACCTGCCGCCGCTGGCCGAAGGCGACATGACCCGACGCAAGCCGGATATCGGCAAGATGCGCACCCTGCTCAACCGCGACCTGGTGCCACTGGAAACCGGCATCAGCCGCCTGGTCGAGCATTTCCGGGAGCAGGACCGGAGCGCCTGAAGCAGCAGCTGGAGGCTATTTCGCCCCGGCGCCCCGGAACGGGTACCAGATACCAAGGATCATCGCCGCCAGCAGCACCAGCACCGGCAAGGCCGAGACCCCGCCGGAGAAGTAACTGCCATAGGCATCCCCCATCCGCGACAGCACGGTCAGCACCGGCAGCTTGAAGCCACCGGTAAAGATAGTGATGACCGGCTCCAGCACCCCCGGACCGCTTTCCACCTCGCGGTGCATGGCCAGCGGCCAGGACAACACCAGCGAAAACAGCCCGATGAAATAAACCAGCCGCAGCGGCAGGCGCACCAGCATCGCCGCGACCGGCAGGAACAGAAATGGAAAGATCGGCGCGAGGTAACGGATACCGGTATTGAACTGCAGCCGCGTGTAGCTGACGCAGCTGAAAAACAGCCATAGCCCCGCCAGCAGCAACAGCACCGTGCGGGTTTCGAAGACCGGCAGGATGCCGGGCGTGCGGCGCTGCAGGAACGGCAACAGCAACGCCAGCAGCAGCATCGGGCAGACCACGAACAGGCCGAAACGGTAATCGAAACCGAGCATCCGGAACAATTCCAGCTGCGGCATGGTAAAACCCTGGTAACCCTCTTCGATCCACTCTACCGGCGGCATCCAGTGCTGGCCTGGCAGGATCGGATTACCGAAGCTTTGCCATTGATAGAACCACAGCAGCAGTACCGGCGGCACTGAACCGAGTACGTACCAGGTGCCGTGCCGGACCAGGTCTTTGCCATGGCCTGCCTGGTATTGCTTGGCCAGTCCGTAGCAAAACAGCCCGACCAGCAGTATGGCACCGCTATAGTCGAACAGCACCGCCGTGCCACCGGCAGCGCCCGCCAGCAGGTAACGCGCCCGCGCAGACCAGCGCGTCGATTGCCACGGGTTCCAGATGGCGGCAAAACCCAGAAGAGCGATGTGCCCCAGCATCAGGTTGTGATTCAGGTAACCGGTCCGGAAAAACACCGGCGTCGCGAACGCATACAGCAGCGCGAGCCAGAGTGCAGTACGGTTCGAACGAGTCAGGGTACCAAGGATGTAGAACATCAGCACGACGGCGAGCGCAGAACTCGGCGCCATGCACAGCACCTGTGTCACCATCGCGGCCAGGCCGAACTTGATATCAAAACCGCGCTTCCAGGATTCCTGGTAGAACTCCCTTGCCATGGGCCACGGCGAATCATATGCCGGCGGCCCCTGGTCCGGATTGGCAGCGCGTGCCTGCTGCACGCGTTCGACAATCCGGTCCGTCAGCGGCCGCAGCAGTGCATACGGAATTGCCGCCAGCATCGAGACACCGGGATTGCTGCCGATGTGCCAGCCGTAACCCTCCTTCTCGAAAATATCCGGATGCATGTTGGCATAGTCGTCGACCTTGAACGACAGGTGGTCGCCGATAGACAGGGTGAGGTAGAGCTCGCGTACGATATTGGTGGTGAAGTGCGCCGAGTAGACCAGCCAGCAGGTCAGGAACAGGCGGATCGCGATGCCCGCTTGTGTATAGCCCCACTGTGTAGTGCTTGTATTTTCAGCTAGCATCATTCGGTTCTCCAGTGACCCAAGTTTGCTGCGGCTGCCGGCAAACCGGCCAAAACTACTTGCATATCCGTAAAACGACCGCTACTGCCGGGCATTGCCGGGCGCAGGAATGTCGAGTCGGCAGGTCCTGTAATATTTTTAGCAACAATACAGGGGCTTTGAGAATAATTCCCGGTATTTGTCTTTTCAAGATTGTTCAGACATCCCCGGCACGAACCGATACATAACTTATTTTTCGACGGATACGCGCCGCCAATGAACGCAAATAGCTAATGACAAACAGATTAGCTAATGACAAACAGATGGTTTATCCTCACTCCAGTCTGAAGACCCTTCACCGCCGTCCTGTCAAGATACATCATGGTATTTAGCTACATCACTGCCGTACTGCTGATCCTGGCCGGCGCACTGCTGCCCTCGAACTCGATTGTCGAGCTGCTGCAAGCCGCTCCCGTCGACCGCATCGAGCCGGGCCTGCTCGCGCATCTGCTGGCTGGCGCGCAGCTGTTCAAGGCCGGCCTGATCATGCTCGGAATCGCCATCGCCCTGCTGGCGCGACTACCGGCCAGATCGGCCAGCACAGGTACTGCCGCTCGTACCAGCACTGCAACCGGCGTCCTGCCCGCCGCCCTGGTCATGCTGGTGCTGGTCATCGCAACTGCCCTGCGGCTGATCGAGCTCGATAACGGACTCTGGATCGACGAGATCATGACCTACGTCAACTATGCCGGCGCACCGTTCGGGCAGCTGGTATCGACCTACGATTCCCAGAACCACCATATCCTGTACTCGCTGTTTGCCCACGCATCATTCCTCTTGTTCGGGGAAGGCGCGTGGGCGCTACGCTTGCCCGCGGTGCTGTTCGGCGTTGCCAGCATCTGGGCGCTTTATCTGTTCGCACGTCAGGTCGCCACGTTGCGCGAGGCACTGTTGTCGATCGCCCTGCTGACTTTCTCCTATCACCACATCTGGTTCAGCCAGAATGCCCGCGGCTACACGGCCTTGCTGTTCTTCACCCTGCTCTCCAGCTGGCTGCTGGTACGCGCCCTGCGCGAGCGGCAACTGTACCTGTGGATATGCTATGCCGTAGCCGCGGCCCTCGGTGTCTACGTCCACATGACCATGCTGTTTGTGGTATTCGGACAGTTCATTGTCTACCTGTGGGAACGCCTTGCCGGGCAGCGGGAAAACCGGCGCGAAATGCCGGTCGAATTCCTGGTCGGCTTCTGTTTCGCCGGACTGCTGACCTTCGTGCTGTATGCCCTGGTGCTGCCGCAGCTGGTCGGCGGCATCTACCTTGAAGGCGTGCAAACCACCATCGAAACCTGGACCAACCCGGTCTGGACCCTGCTGGAACTGGTCAGGGGCCTGCAGATCGGCTTTACCGGCACGGCACTGGGCCTCATCGCCAGCCTGATCTTCCTCGCCGGACTCGTCGAATTTGCCAGGACCGAGCCGGTCGTGGCGAAGCTGATGATCGTCCCGGCACTGGTCACCATCGCGGCGATTGTCGTACTGGGACATCCGATGTTTCCCCGGACCTTCTTTTTCGCCATGGGCTTCGGCGTGCTGATCGTGATCCGCGGCATGCTGACGGCGAGCCGGCTGCTGGCCCGGGCGGTTGCCCCATCAAGGGCGGACTCCGAACTGCCGGGCACTGTACTCTGCCTGCTGCTGATCAGTGTATCGGCGCTATCTGTACCGCGCGCCTGGGCGCCCAAACAGGATTTCAGCCACGCGCTGGAATACGTCGAGCAGTACAGCGACGCGGGTGACGCGATTGTCACAACGGGTGTTGCGGCCATCGTGTACCAGCAGTTCTACCGGGTGAACTGGCCGGTCGTCGAATCGCTGTCGGAACTTGACGTGGTACGCTCCGCTCACCGGCGCACCTGGCTGCTGTACACCATGCCGCTGCACATGCACTCGGCCTACCCGGCCATGATGGAGAGTATCGAGCATGATTTCAGGATTGCCACGGAATTCCACGGCACGCTCGGCGACGGGACGATTTTTGTGGTGGTTTCGGACCTGCCACCCGGCCAGCCTGACAAGCCCAAATAGATTTTGTACTGTAGCCGGTTTATTCTTGCACAATTCCCATAACCGGTACTGCACGGACGAGAACAGGCTTTTACCCGGGAATATGACAGCGACATGACAGCACATCCGCCATGCAATGGCACTACCATTGCCTGCCTGAAGACCGGACGCCGGTGAATTTCCGGACCGGCCAACGCTAACGGCATTTGCAACAGCACAAACACAAGGAGCCAGCCCAGTGTCACAATCGATCAGCATCGTCATACCTGCCTATAACGAGGGCAAGGGCATCGCGGACACCCTTGCCGAACTCAAGACCATGCTGTCCGAGAATGACATCGATGCGGAAATCATCATTGTTGACGACGGCTCCAGCGACAATACCGCGGAAATTGCGCTGCAATCCGGCGCCCGCGTGCTGCGCCATTTCAGCAACCGCGGTTACGGGGCCTCGTTGAAAACAGGTATCCCCGCTGCCACCAACCGGATCGTGGCGATGACCGATGCGGATGGCACCTACCCGTTCCGGTACATACCGGAAATGCTCAGGGAGCTGGAAAATTCGGACATGGTCGTCGGTGCGCGCACCGGTGCTAACGTGCACATCCCCTGGGTGCGCCGCCCCGCCAAGTGGTTGCTGAACAAGCTCGCCAACTATGTTTCCGGGCACAAGATTCCGGATATCAACAGTGGCCTGCGGGTGTTCCGCAAGGAAACGGCGATCCATTACTTCCCGATCCTGCCGGACCAGTTCAGCTGGACCACTACCATCACGCTGGCGCTGCTGTGCGACAACTACGCGATCAGGTACATCCCGATCGATTACCGCGAGCGCGTCGGCAAGTCCAAGATCGTGCCGTGGGATGCCGCCTCGTTCACGGTCCTGATCCTGCGCATGGCCATCCTGTTCAGGCCATTGCGGGTATTTCTCCCGCTTGCCATCGTGAGTTTCACCTACGCCGTCGTAAAGATGGTGATCGACCTTGCCGTTATCGGTGACAGGAACATCTCGGCTTCGGCAATCATGATGTACACCAGCGGCCTGACCATTCTCCTCATGGGCATGGTGGCGGATGCGCTGATTACCCGGCTGGGCAACATTACCCCGGCCGGCCCGGTCAGTGCGGTAACACAGGAAAACCACGAAATCACGCTCGAAACACTGAAACGGGACGGGTAATAAACACAGTCATGGCAACGGAAATCATCCTGCTGAAAATTTATCTGCTAGCCGGCCTTGTGTTTCACAAGGTGCTGTGGGAGACCATGAAACGCCGGCACCATGGCAAGCAGCCCGCTGCCGCACCCCTGACACCGATGACGCGGCTGGTGAAGCTCGTCAAGCTGCTCATACTGGCCGCTATCATCATGCAGACCATAGTGCCGATGGACATCCTGCCGATCTCGACTGACCCTGCGGTACTCAGACTGACCGGCCTGGCTTTCTTTACACTGGGACTGCTGACTGCGGTTGCCGCAAGAATCCAGCTCGGTTCGAACTGGTCCGACATCGAGGAAGGCAAGATCGCTGACCGGCATGCCGTGATTTCGAGTGGCATCTATCGCTACATCAGGCACCCGATCTATACCGGCGATCTGCTGCTGTTGCTCGGCCTGGAACTGTGCCTGAATTCCTGGCTGGTACTCGGACTGGTGTTGCTGGTTCCGGTGGTTGCCAGGCAAGCGATCAAGGAAGAGCAGAAGCTGGTCAATGCACTCCCTGACTACGCAGACTACATCCGGCGCACCAAGCGTTTCATGCCGTTCCTGGTGTGAGTCTGCAGCAGCAACCGTATCGGGACCGGCAAGCAGGCCAGCGGCAGACACGCGGAATTCATGGCTGAATCCGGTCCGGGCACCAGGGCAACGGCTTCTCGTCTCCCGAGATCGCCAGGCTGAACACCGTGCAGGGACGACTGACAGGGACCAGTGCGATAATGACAGATAAACGACCACTTGCTGCCCTGGGTACCTTCCTGCTGCTCAACCTGTGCATAGTCATTTTCCTGCGTGACACCATCCCCGCCATCACCCACCTGTACCCGGACCCGGCTGTCTCCGGCGCATGGTTCGTTCCGCAACATTTCTGGCAGTTGTATTTGCTGACCCCGCTGGTCGTCACGGCATCGATCATCACGCTACTGGCCCCGGGGCTGTTAATCGTCGTTGCCGGCAAATGGGCGGACAGTCCCGGCGAGCTGATGCT
>CAJQOV010000139.1 GCA_905480065.1 uncultured Gammaproteobacteria bacterium
GGCGATTGGGACGTAGGTATTGCTATCGATGTGTTGGAAATCTCAAAAAATGTTGATACGGTAGTATTGCTATCAGGTGACGGCGACTTCGACTTGCTAATGGAAAAAATAAGAAGGGATTATGCTGTCAGCGCTGAAGTCTATGGCGTGCCAGGGCTGACGGCAAAATCACTGATCGACGCGGCCAGCCACTATCACCCGATCCGCGCAGACTTGCTGCTGTAAACCACTGCGCCCCGCTACACCACGGTAAACCAGACGGATATGTTCGTCATTGCGCAGACTGCACGGATGCTGTCATACCGGCTCACACCCACCCCCCGGGCATAACCGGCCTGCAGCACGCGCTGGATATTGCCCACGCGGCAATGGCAGGCTCCCTGTGCGCACCGGCCCGGCCGGGTAATCTGCTATGATGCGCCCCTCCCACCAGCCAGCGATGCCTGCCAACCCGGGCCAGACCACGTGACCACAACCGCCTTCTCTTCCCTGCCGCTCACCCCCGGGCTGTTAGCCAATATCCAGTCGCTGGATTTTCAGGCCATGACCCCGATCCAGGCGCAAGGTCTGCCGGCGATCCTGGCCGGCAAGGACCTGCTGGCGCAGGCCAAGACCGGCAGCGGCAAAACCGCGGCGTTTGCCATTGGCGCACTGCACAGGCTTGAGCCGCAGACCTACCAGACCCAGGTGCTGGTGCTGTGTCCGACGCGCGAACTGGCCGACCAGGTCAGCAAGGAATTCCGCCTGCTGGCGCGCGCGATACCGAACGTGCACATTCTGACCCTGTGCGGCGGCAAACCGACCGGGCCACAGCTCACCGCGCTGGAGCGCAATCCGCATATCGTGGTGGGCACGCCGGGACGGATATTGAAGCATCTCGGCAAAGGCTCGCTGCAGCTGGACGGCTTACAACTGCTGGTGCTGGATGAGGCCGACCGCATGCTGGACATGGGTTTTCAGGAAGACATCCTGCGCATTATTGACAGCGCACCACGGCAACGACAAACGCTGTTGTTTTCCGCCACCTACCCCGCCGCGATCACTGACATGAGCGCCGGCATCCAGATCGACCCGGTGGATATTCGCGTGGAGAGCCTGCATGACAACAGCAAGATCGAACAGATTTTCTACGCCATAGAAAAGGGCGACAGGACCAGAACGCTGCTGGCCCTGCTCGAACATTACCGGCCCGCATCCACACTGGTGTTTTGCAACACCAAAAACCAGTGCAAGGAACTCGCCGAAGAATTATGGCAGCAGGGTTTTCATGCACTGGCCCTGCACGGCGACCTGGAGCAGGCGCAACGCGACGAAGTGCTGATACAGTTTTCCAACCAGAGCAGCTCCATCCTGATCGCCACCGATGTGGCCGCGCGCGGGTTGGACATCAAGGATTTACCCGCCGTCATCAACTTCGAGCTATCGCCCGATGCAGAAATCCATATTCATCGCATCGGCCGCACCGGCCGCGCCGGCAAGCAGGGCCTGGCGCTCAGTCTATTTATGGCCGCGGAGCAGTTCAGGGTCGACGCCATCGCCGAATTCCAGGGTATTCCGGCGCGCATCGACCACCCGGGCGCGCTGAAGAGCCGCGACAACTTCCGCCTCAGCCCGCCGATGGTCACCCTGTGCATAAACGGCGGCCGCAAGGACAAGGTACGCGCCGGCGACATCCTCGGCGCCTTGACGGCGAACACCGAACTGTCGGGCAAACTCATCGGCAAGATCGATATCGCGGACAACCACTCCTACGTCGCCGTGGATCGCCAGATCGCCAAACAGGCCCTGCAGGTACTGACCGAAGGCAAGATCAAGGGGCGCAAGTTCCGGGTGCGGAAACTGCGCTAACTGAAGGCATGGCTGATTCAGGCCCTGCCAGGTTCGTTCGCGGACAACGTCCGCTCCTGCGGTGCAACCTAGCTATCCACAGCAATCGGGTCACGCACCTTCACAGGAGCGCAGGCATGCCTGAACCCCGGTTGGCAGCAGCGCTCCTGCCGCGCCATCTGCACCTGAGCCCACCACCGGGATGATTCCATTCACCAGACCGCCATCACCGATACTGTTACTATTCCGTATCACCCATGCCATCGCAACCCATCACATCCGACGTCCTGATCATCGGTGCCGGCGCTGCAGGCCTGATGTGCGCCATCGAAGCCGGCAAGCGCGGGCGCAGCACCATCGTACTCGACCACGCCAACAAGGCCGGCAAAAAGATCCTCATGTCCGGCGGTGGACGCTGTAACTTCACCAACACAAACATCAGCGCCGGCAATTTCATCTCGCACAATCCGCATTTCTGCAAATCGGCATTAAGCCGCTTCAGCCAGTGGGATTTCATCGCCATGGTGGATGCCTGGCACATCCCCTACCACGAACGCGAACTCGGCAAATTATTCTGCGACGTCAGCGCCAGGGACATTCTCCACATGCTGCTCGCCGAATGCGAACAGGCACGGGTAACCCTGCACCTCGAATGCAACATACAAGCCATTGCAAAGCACGCCAACGGCCACTTCGAGATCGAGACCTCACAGGGAATGTTCCAGGCCGGTTCACTCGTGATCGCCAGCGGCGGACTGTCCATCCCCAGGATGGGCGCCAGCCCGCTCGGCTACCAGGTGGCCGAACAGTTCGGTCACCATATCTGGCCCACAGCCGCCGGCCTGGTGCCGTTTACCCTGCAACCACAGGACAAGGCCGCACTGGCCGAACTGTCCGGCATAGCCGTGTTCAGCGAGGTGAGTAACCCGCGCATACGCTTCAGGGAGAATATCCTGTTCACCCATCGTGGCCTGAGCGGCCCGGCCATCCTGCAGATTTCCTCGTACTGGAAACCGGGCGAGGCAATCTCCGTGAACCTGTTGCCCGATCTGGACCTGACGGCGCTGCTCAAGTCGCAGCAGGCCACACACCCGAACAGCAAACTGAAAACACTGTTGGCCGAGCTGCTGCCCAGGCGCCTGGTCCCCGCGCTGCTGGGATCAGAAACTGCGGAGCTGCCATTACAGGCCTGCACCCATGCACGGCTGGAAGCGATCGCCCGGCAGCTGCAACACTGGCAGCTGAAACCGGGCGGCACCGAGGGCTACCGTACCGCCGAGGTCACCCTCGGCGGCGTCGACTGCAACGAACTGTCGTCCAAAACCATGCAATCCAGCAAGGTCGACGGGCTGTACTTTATCGGCGAGGTGGTCGACGTAACCGGCTGGCTCGGTGGCTATAACTTCCAGTGGGCCTGGTCATCCGGCTGGTGCGCCGGGCAGGTGGTGTGAATTCACGGGTTCCGCAGGAGCGCAGGCAGGCGCGAACACTATGGCAGATTTGTTCTCGCGGATGGCGCCCGCTCCTTGTATGCCTGAGGAGTGTCTAATTAAGCCCGTCGCCCCCGCCTACTGGATCCCCACCTGCGCGGGGACGACAATTTTGATCAGATATACATGCCACGCGGAGCAAAAAATGGAATAATCAGCCCACCATCCAGCCACACCCACGACACACGGCAACAATGACCCTCCCGGAACCCAACATGCGACTCCTGCTGCGCTATTTTTTCAAACTCGTACACGCCATCGTCGGGCCGATCCTGCTGGCCGCAGACTGGCTGACCACACCGCGCGGCATTATCCGCGAACCGGCCGCACAACAGCGCATCGATGCACAGGCCAAAGACCTCGTCATGTACCAGTTTGCTACCTGCCCGTTCTGCATCAGGACACGCCGCGCCATCAAACGCCTGTCACTCCATATCGAGACCCGCGATGCGCTCAAGCACGCCCCCAGCCGCCAGCAGTTACTGGAAGGCGGCGGCAAGATCAAGGTCCCGTGTCTGCGGATTGGCGGAGCGGATGGCAACGTTCGATGGCTGTACGAGTCAAACGAGATTATCAGTTATCTGCGCGAACGCTTTGCCTGACAGGGCAGGCATACATCAATCACGGCGGCAGAATTATTCGCGGCCAGGGCCCGCACCCGCAAATACAGTGATTGCGGCAACAGGGATGCGTGAACCCCATCCGACAGCAAATTTACCGCACTGGAGACTCCACCCGAACAGGGCGTGGTTGTAACCGCTACCACATCAAATCATCAGGGACCTGGTAATTGGCGTAGGGATCATCCTCCCCCGGCTCCAGCCGAGACGCCAGATTGCTGACAATACAGGACGCATCACGCAACCTGATTTTCTCGGCCACCACAGACGGGATCACCTCGTAACCATCATCCAGCCGCACGATGGCAAGCAGCCCGCGACCCAGCTTTTCGTGCAGCTCCGGCGAGACAAACAGCTTGCGGACCAGGGTACCATCCTGAAAGTGATACCCCACATCACCATCACCCGAAGGCAAGCGGTTCATTTCTACCAGCTGACGCACCTGCGCCAGTACCGCCTTGCGCTCCGCCTGTTCCTTTTGCTGGCGATTCAGCTCACGATCACGTTCCGCCTGCTGCGCTGCCGCCTGCCGTGCAGCGACCGCCGCCGCATCGACCACCTCGACCTTCTGCTTTTGCTTCAGCTTCTGCTGCTTGTTCTTCGATTTCTGCGCCTTGTTGAGCTCGGTCTTGCTCACCAGGCCGGCCTTGAGAAACTGATCACCGAATGAATTTGCCATTGGGACTACCTATGTCAACTCTGCACACGTCATCCCAGCTTGCGCAGGAATGACAGACGTAAATTGTTCAGAAATCCCGGATCACCTTCAGCATGTCCAGTGCCGTGACAATACCGCTCAACTTGCCGTCACGGGTCACGAACACGCGATGTATTCTTCCCCTGAGCATGGTATCCGCCACTTCCTGCACACCGGTATCTTCAGGCACGCTGAAAATCATCGGGGTCATGATGTCATGCACCTGTACGGGTGATTCGAACTGGATATGCATTTCATGCAACTCCTCCCTGCCCATGCGCCGGTCCAGGTCGTACAGGTAGACATCATGGGTATCCTCCCTGTCCGTGCCGTAGTCCGGAGAGCGACTCTGGCGCACGATATCCGTAAGTGACACAACACCGAGCAACTCGTCGTCATGGCTGGTCACGGGGGCCCCGGAGATGCTGTTGTCAATCAGAAAATCTGCCAGTTCTTCTATAGACCACTCTGCCCGCGCGGCGAGTACTTCACGCTGCATTACATCGCAAACTGTTATTTGCCTGACAGATTCCTGTATCGCACTCATCCTGCTCTCCTTGTACCCGTTAGCGTGTTATTCGAGTTCACTTTTCCGTCTGACACCGGATTATATTGAATCCGGCGCAAATAATTCAGGTCAGAACACGATTACCCGTAATATTAGCCGTATTCCGGATCCGATATGCAACGCCCGCTAATATCTGCGAGAATGTGGCCCTGACCCCATTGAATTCAATGAACATAAATACCAAAACCGCCGAACCCGGGAAGCGCCAGGCCATTCTCGATGAAATCAATGCCCTGCTCGAGGCCAGCAACGGCATCGATGAAGCGCGCGCCAAGAAAGTGCGCAAGGCCATCGATACCCTGCGCAATGTCGACAACACGCCCACTGCCGGGGAAGACCAACCCGCAGATGACCAACCCGCAGCAGATGGCCAACTGGACAGGCAAATCGATGCTGCCCTGGAAACGCTGCGCACCCGCATACACAAGCAGGTGGAGCGCCGTAACCGCGATTATGAAAAAGCGCTCCGGCTGACCGACGAACTGGAAACCGCGCTCAAGGATAACGAACTACAGCAGGCAGAACGCACGCATAACCAGTTGATGTCGATCATGGGCAATATCCCGGGGCTCTCCGAACAGCGCTGGAAGGACATCAAAAAGCGGGTGAACCGGGTACTGCCACGACTGCGCAAGCTCGAATCCTGGCGCCACTGGGGCACCACCCAGGCACGACAGGAACTCATCAACCAGGTTACGCAGTTGAAAGATGCAGGCCAGCCAGCGGAAAAACTTGCCGTACAGATAAAACAGGCCCGTGAGCAATGGCAGGCATGGGACAAATCCGGCGATCACTCCGGCAAGGAACTCTGGAAGGAATTCGACCGGGCCTGCGAGCAGGCCTACAAGCCCTGCGTCGTGCATTTTGAAAAGCTCAGAAAAGCTCGCACGGAAAATCTCAAGCAGCGCCAGGCGATCATCGACAGCCTGAACGCGCGTTACGCGGCCACCGACTGGAAACACCCCGACTGGCGCGAAATAGACAAAACCATCAGCCATGCCCGCCGCGATTTCTACAAGATCGGCAATGTCGATAACAAGCACCGCAAGCCTCTTGCCAAGGCACTGGACGAGGCGCTCGACAAATTCGAAGAGTACCTTTCCAGTGAACGCGAACGCTCGCTCAGAGCCCGCGAAAAACTCATCACCGATATCGAGGCGCTGGCGACGGTAGCCAACCTGCGTGACGCGCTTGACCAGCTCGAAACGCTGAAAAAGCATTGGAAAATCACCGTCACCGGCAAGCGCGAACTCGAAAACAAACTGTGGAAGCGCTTCCAGGCCGCCTGCGACGGCACCTACCAGCGCCGCGATGCCGAGCGCAAGGAACAGGATGCTGAACGCAATGCAAACCTGCAGCAAAAGCAGGCACTGATCGAGGAACTGACCGGGGCGGCAACCGCCAGCGACGCGGAACTGCTCGCCAATGCCGCGGCACTTCCCCGCATCAGGCAGCAGTGGGAAGCCATCGGCTGGGTACCACGCAAGGAGGAAAAGGGCCTGGAGAGCCGCTGGCGCAGCGCACAACAGCAATTCACCAGCGCACGGAAGGCCGCGGAAGCGCGCGCCCATGCCTCCGAATTCGACAACATCATCAAACGCGCGGCACTGTGTCATCAGTGGGAACAGTCTGTACTGGCCGGGATCACGCTGGACACGGATGCAGTCGCGGCCGAATGGCGCGGCCTGCCCGCGCTGAATGGCGCCCATGGCGAGGCAATCGAGCAACGCTTCAGCCAGGCGCTGACCCGGCCCGACGGCACGGCACTGGCAAACAACCTTGCGGCAAAGCAGGCTGCCTGCCTCAAGCTGGAAGTGCTGCTGGAACTGGATTCACCCGGGGACTGCCAGGCCGATCGTATGGCCTACCAGGTGGCGCGACTCAACGCATCGCTGAAAAAAGAGCTGAGCGCGCAGGAAGCACCCGAGGACCTGTTGCTGGCAGCACTGGCTACCGGCGCAGTACCCGCCGAGGCTGCCGGGATGATTCAGGGGCGTATAGAGAACTGCCTGGCGCGCTACAAGCAGCGGACATAGGCACTGCGCTCCTGTAAAACCAGGCATCCGGCGCGGCGGCGCAAGCAATACCGGCAGCCTCTGCCAAACCCGACCTGTTGCCAAACTTGCCGAAGTCTGGCCTATTTAACCAGGAGTCTCCGGGCAGCTGTCCCCGCCTGCGCGAGGGTGACCGCCTCGATCAGACATTCCTCGAGGAAAATCAACAGCTACCGATACTAATAATTCAAACATGGAGTCTGTCATGAACAAATTGATGCCTGTTGCCGCACTTGCCGCCGCCGCGCTGGCCGGCACCCTGTCAGAAACTGCCTGGTCGGAACAAACAGCGACATTCGAATGGCACGCGCCTGCCGAACAAACGCCGGCACCCGCAAGCGGTGTGGTACCGGGCGGTTATGCGCCGGCCAATCCGGGCTATGCACAGCCCTGGCAACAACCACGCCCATGGCAGGCACCGCAACCCGCGTATGGACAATCCCCCCCGTATTACCCGGCAGGCAGACAATACCAGGCCTACCCTGCCTGGCCTGCGGCAGCCCCGACGGCATGGGCGAATCCACTCGCTGCCGAGCTGCAACAGCTGCAGGAACAACTGGCCGCGAAAAGCAGCGAACTGGAACAGGCCCACGGCCTGCTTGAGCAGATACGCGGGCAGCTGCAGGACAGCCTTGCCACGGAAACCGCATTGTCTGACAAGGTGGCCTACGGTACCCGCGAGCAAAATGCCTTACGGGTGCGCGTGACAGACCTGGTCAAAACACTGAACGCCTGCAACACCACACTGGAACAACAGCACCGGCTCATCGATGACCATCAGGCACAAAACCGGAATCTCTCTGCGCAACGCGATCAACTGCACAACGAGCTCGTCCGCCGCGACGAACAATTGACGGCAGTGCAGTCTGAACTACAGGCAGCCACGCAGGCCCTGGGGCGCGCCGCCGAGGCACTCAGCGCCGCCAGGCTTCAGATCGGGCTACACCGCGACGAGCTGGGCAAACCGCAGGCCGAACAGCAGAACCAGGAAACCCGACTGCACGGCGGGCCGCAAACCCCGACCGAATGAGAGACAGGGTGTCAGCCCCTTTTCCGGGTAGTTTTAAACGGGCCCGGATGCCTTGTTTCTGACGCTTGTTGGTTCTGGCCGATCGCAACTACAACTAGACTAACGTTCATACCTTCTCTGCCAGAGCAGGATTCACACCAGTCAATGCATTGGACGTAGCAGGCAATCCTGCTAAAATTCCCATGCTAGTTCCTGCAATCTTACTCAAGGCAAGAAGGCTCATTCCAACGTGCTGAAAATCAGCGTCATGAACGCCAAAGGTGGCTGCGGTAAAACCACGGTGGCCACCAACCTGGCCAGCTATTGCGCGTCCCGCGGTTACGGTACGGCGCTGTTTGACTACGACAGACAGGCCTCCAGCATGCGCTGGCTAAAAGCGCGCCCGTCCAGCCGACCACCGATTCACGGGGTAGCCGCATTCGAACTGCCACGACCAGGCGTCACGCGCGCCTGGCAGATGAGGGTTCCGCAAGATACCCGTTATATGATCACCGACACGCCCGCCGGCTGTGCCATGGTGGATATCGAAGACCGGGTTGCCGAGGCCGACGTCATCATCATTCCGGTGTTACCGTCCTCGATCGATATTCATTCGACGGCCGACTTCATCAGGGATTTGTTACTGGTCGGCAAGGCGCGAATCCACAACACCCGCCTGGCGATTGTCACCAACCGCACACGCATCCACACCAGGGCCGTTGAAAAACTGGAACGCTTCCTCAACAAGCTGGAGATTCCCGTCATTGCACGTATTCGCGATACCCAGCACTACGTCAGCGCGGCCGAACAGGGACTCGGCATCCATGAGCTGAATGAACGGGACGCACAGAAAGACGCTGAAACCTGGGCCGAACTGCTCGACTGGCTGGACAACAACCGCGGCGGTTTCACCGATTTCGAATACGCACTACTGCAAGACCAAAGCGCTTGAGGATATAGTGTCAGCGCACATTTAATACTTATTGGATTGCTGATTAGTTCATTTTCGTCATCCCGGCGCAGGCCGGGATCCAGGGTTTTCAATAACCTGGATGCTGGCCTGCGCCAGCATGACGAATTAATCAGAAGTTTCTTATATCCAGAGATTAATGTGCCCTGACACCTGTTTCGCCTGCTAGCACCCATCCTCACAATCGTTGTACTTCCTCGCACTCCCCCGCACCTTGTCCGCAGGGTATTTGTTTGCATTCACTTCGATCTTGGCGAGCACGGCCTGTTCGATGTCAATATTGAGTTTGTCGGCCAGCCGGACCAGGTAGATCTGGATGTCGGCGAGTTCCTGGGCCACCTCGGCGAGTTTGTCGGGTGGCAGCGCATGGCTCTGGTCTTCAGTCAGCCACTGAAAGTGTTCGACCAGCTCGGCGGCTTCGACGATCAGCGCCATGGCGAGGTTCTTCGGGGAATGGAACTGGTCCAAGTCGCGTTCGGTGGCGAAGTCGCGCAGGCGTTGCTTGATGGGTTCGAGTGAGTCCACGGGTGGTATCTTCCCTGTTGTTGCTGTGCGCTGCTGGCCACCCTGCCCCGGGTGGCCTTCAGACATGATGGTAGCACGTTCATTTGTATGGGGAATCGTTTGGCACCTGTGCATTGTCATGGGCTGGGTCCCCGCCCGCGCGGGGACGACTTGCTGCTGCTGGTGCTGCTGCTGTTGGCGCTCGCTGGGTCCCCGCCCGCGCGGGGACGACGGGATACCTCAAGCCCATGCGGGCATGGCGGCCCGTGGTCCGGTCTGTGCGGGGACGCCGGGAATACCAGGAGTCCGCGTGGGTATGGCTGCCTGGGGCCTGCCTTGACGGTGACGTCGACCAGGAGGGTTGTGCGGTGGCGCCTGCCGGGGGTTGCTACCACCTCTCGCAAACCAGAATTACTCCCGCTATAGCGAGGTTTTCGTGGATGATGGATTTGCATGCCGATGGCATCCGGGCTGTAACAATTGCCGGCCATACTTGATCTTGCTCAGGTTCTGCCGAAGGTTATCGAGTAGTATCGCATCAGGCAGGGCAAGGATCGGCTCTGCGCGCAGGGACAGTCATAATTCTTTTTGGGGGTTTTCATGAGGTTATCAGTAGTACGCCTGATCAAGGGGATGCTTTTGGGTGGGGCACTGGTCTCGGCTGGCGCGTTGGCCTGTGACCAGGGGCTCGATGGCTGCCTCGGTTGTAACGACGAGCAGCTGCCGGCGTGTCTGAATACGCTGGTACTGGAGATCTGCAAGGCCGGCGGCGATCCAATGGGTTGCGACGGGCAGCGCGTTTATGACGATGCGGAGCGCTACGTGACCATCAGCACCGGTAGCCATATGTCACGTATCAGCTCGATGGCCCGGAGTGCGCGCAAATATCAGCGGCATTAATAAGCAATACCTGTTGGGACGATCAACGGCGGCGACTCCTTTCGGTACCTGTGCTGATCGCGCTTGATAAGCGCTCCTACAATCAAATCCCCGGCGCCTTGTAGGAGCGGTCATCGACCGCGATTGGACCTGCCGTATAAACCATCGCGCTTGATAAGCGCTCCTACAATCAAATCCCCGGCGCCTTGTAGGAGCGGTCATCGACCGCGATTGACCCTGCCGTATAAACCATCGCGCTTGATAAGCGCTCCTACAATCAAATCCCCGGCCCCTTGTAGGAGCGGTCATCGACCGCGATTGGGTACGTGCGGTGATCGTTCGCGCTTGATAAGCGCTCCTACAATCAAATCCCCGGCGCCTTGTAGGAGCGGTCATCGACCGCGATTCGCTGCGCCGTGAAAATCAACGTGCCTGCGCCTGCGGACATGTAGCGGCCTACAGGCTGTCGATCACTGCGTTGAAGGTTGCGCTCGGGCGCATGACCTGCGCGGCCAGCATCCGGTCCGGGCGGTAGTAACCGCCGATATCCACCGGCTTGCCCTGCACGAGGTTAAGTTCATCGACGATCTTCGCTGCACTCCCGGCCAGCTGTTTGGCCACCGGTGTAAACATCACCTGCAAGTCTTTGTCGACCTCCTGTGCGGCCAGCGCCTGTGCCCAGTACAGCGCCAGGTAGAAATGACTGCCGCGGTTATCCAGCTCACCCACCTTGCGTGACGGTGACTTGTTGTTGTCGAGGTACTCCCCGTTGGCCACGTTCAATGCATCGGCCAGCACCTGCACCTTGCCGTTAGCGGATTTCTGCGCAAGGTCTTCGAGCGAAACGGCCAGCGCGAGAAATTCTCCCACCGAGTCCCAGCGCAGGTGATTTTCCTGCAGCAACTGTTCCACCAGCTTGGGCGCGGAACCACCGGCACCGGTCTCGAACAGGCCGCCGCCTGCCAGCAACGGCACGATGGACAGCATCTTGGCGCTGGTGCCGAGTTCCAGGATCGGGAACAGGTCGGTGAGGTAATCACGCAGCACGTTGCCGGTAACCGAGATGGTGTCCTGCCCGGCCCGCACGCGTTCCAGTGTGTAGCGAGTTGCATCCACCGGTGACTTGATGAGAATCTCCAGTCCACTGGTGTCGTGGTCCTGCAGGTAGGTCTCGATCTTTTTGATCAGGTTGGCATCGTGCGCACGCTGGCTGTCGAGCCAGAACACGGCCGGCTGTCCGGTCAGACGTGCGCGCGTCACTGCGAGCCTGACCCAGTCGCGGATCGGCAGGTCGCGGGTCTGGCACATGCGCCAGATATCGCCCGGCTCGACATCATGTTCCAGCACGATGTTTCCACTGCTGTCGGTCACACGTACCGTGCCCGCCTCCGGGATTTCGAAGGTCTTGTCATGCGAACCGTATTCCTCGGCCTTCTGCGCCATCAGGCCGACATTGCTGACGCTGCCCATGGTGGCGACATCGAACGCGCCATGCTGCTTGCAAAACTCGATCACCGCCTGGTAGATGCCGGCGTAACAGCGATCCGGAATCATTGCCTTGGTATCGTGCAGCTTGCCATCCGGCCCCCACATACGACCGGAAGAGCGGATCATGGCCGGCATAGAGGCATCGACAATCACGTCGCTCGGCACATGCAGGTTGGTGATGCCCTTGTCCGAATTCACCATCGCCAGTTCCGGGCGGGTGTTGTACACCGCCTGCAAATCCGCTTCGATCTGCTGGCGTTGCGCATCCGGCAGGCCGGCAATCTTCGCATAGACATCGCCGAGGCCGTTGCGGGTATTCACGCCCAGCTGTTTGAAGGTATCGGCATGCTGCTCAAACACGTCTTTGTAATAGACGTCGACGGCGTGGCCAAAGATGACCGGATCGGAAACCTTCATCATGGTGGCTTTCATGTGCAGGGACAGCAACACGCCTTGCTGCTTCGCGTCCTGCATGGACTGCTCAAAGAAGGCACACAGCATATTGCAATTCATGACCGCGGCATCCACGACCTCGGCAGCCAGTACCGGCACGGCCTCCTTCAGCACGCGCGCCTCACCGCTTGAGGTAACGAGCGTGATTTTCAGCGCGCCCGCGTCATTCAGCACGGCGGATTGTTCACTGGAATAGAAATCGCCATCAGGCATGGAGGCAACGTGTGACTTGGAATCCGACGACCATGCGCCCATGGAGTGCGGATGCTTTTTCGCGTAGGCCTTCACCGGGACGGCCACACGGCGGTCCGAATTGCCCTCGCGCAGCACCGGGTTCACGGCACTGCCCAGCACCCTGGCATAGCGCGCATTGATCGCCAGCTCCTGCTCACCGGCCGGTTCGCCCGGGTAGTCCGGTATGGCATAGCCCTTGTGTTGCAGCTCCTGGATGGCCGCGTTCAGCTGCGGCACCGAGGCGCTGATGTTCGGCAGCTTGATGATGTTCGCCTGCGGTGTTTTTGCCAGTGCACCGAGTTCGGCCAGCGCATCGCCGATTTTCTGCGCATCGGTCAGCTTATCCGGGAAATTCGCGATGATGCGACCGGACAGCGAAATATCGCGGCTCTCCACTTGCACACCGGCGGCACGGGCGAATGCCTGGATAATGGGCAACAGGGAATACGTGGCCAGCGCGGGGGCTTCGTCGGTTTCGGTATAGATGATGGTGGAATCTGCCATTGGTCCGGATCTCGTTTACAGGTGTCACGGAG
>CAJQOV010000140.1 GCA_905480065.1 uncultured Gammaproteobacteria bacterium
CGATTTGCTGTATCACCGCAGCATCGCTTACCAGTTGCATCCCCCACGGTCCCAGCAGTCCGCCGAGCAGAATATAAGCAACCAGCAAGGATTGTCTCGCATAGAGGGCGATCGCAGCCAGAACGGCTGCGCCTGTAAAGACCAGAAACATCGAAAATATAATTGAATGATTCGTCATAGGGCTATCCTATGACGGTGTCAAATCAAAAGAAAGATAAACTGCCGAATTGATCATGTGGCCGGCAGTATTTCAGCCGATGCACAGGCTGTGCAGGGTGAAGCGATATTACTGAATGGTGCTGGCCTGCTGCGGGAGTGGTACTTCAAGCGTCCAAAGCAACTTGCCTATGCCGGCGAGAACGCGATATTCCGAGAAAAGTGCGTTATTGTTACCGTTAATGTAATTGATGCTGGCCTGGAAAACCTCGTTCTCCTGGTCCAGCAAGTCCAGCAATGTACGTTGTCCTATATTGAACTGCTTGCGATAGGAAGCAAGCGCCTGCTTGCTTGCGTCCACATGCACCTTGAAGAATTCGAGTTGCTGTGAAGCAGTCTGCCATGCATTCCATGACAGCTGTATGCTTTCAATTACCTGGCGCTGTGTGCGGTCACGGATTTCGCGTGCCTGCTCGAGTTCGATAACGGTTTCCTTGCGGCGCGCAATATCCTTGCCGCCAGTGAAATTGTAGCGACCGCGTACCATGATCTCGGCATCATTGTTCGAGCCATTGATACCGTCGAGGTTGGCATTATCCGAAGCCTTTATCTCCAGATGTATGCGCGGTGAAAACAGTGCACGTGCGGAGTCAAGCTGCTCGCGTGCTGCGTCAATGTCGGCATCAGCAGATTTAAGCCTGGGGTGGTTGTCAAGAGCAATGTTGGTAGCTTCTTCAAGGTTGACTGGAAACAGGTCGGTATATGAAGGCGTCTCCTCCAGTGCGCCCGGTTCATGCCCAACAACATTAATGAAGGCGGACCTGGCGTCCTGCAGGCGGTTTTGTTCTGCGAGCAGGTTGGTTCGTGCAAGTGCGAGTCTGCCCAGTGCCTGCTGAATGTCAGCCTTGCTGCCAACGCCGCTCTCTCCGCGTTTTAGAATGCGGTCATAAGTAGACTGATGATTGGCAAGATTATCGCTGGCGAGCGCAACCAGTTTCTGTTCCTTGAGGACATTCAGGTACACTTCAACTACTTTCAGACCGGTTACCTCGGCTGTGCTGAAGGTATCATAGGCACGCGAGTTCACGCGCGCACGCTGCCGCTCAAATTCACTTTGTGCACCATAACCATCGAACAGTAATTGACGGATGCGAAGTTCCGCCTCATCCCGGTTAAGTCCTCTGGACCCATAGCCAGCAGCACGAGTGGTAGGGTTGTCGCTGGTTTCCCAGCCAGTACCTATGGTGATGTCAGCCTGCGGGAAGAAGCCACTGCGTGCCTGTTCCATTTGTTGTTCAACAGAATCACGTTGGCTACCGGCAATCCGCACGTCAGGGTTGGTCAATATCACATCCTGTACTGTGCTTTGCAGGGATGTTGCAAGGGCTGGCGCATTGACGTTCAGTAACAGCAATGCAGATAGGAGTAACTTGCAGGACATATAACGCATCAGACTATCTCCATATAAACTGAGTGAATGGTTTTGATCTCTCAGTGAGCGATCTGGCTCAACGATGTACCTGAAACGATTTCCGGGATTCATGTGATTTCACTGAAATAAAGCGCTAGATTAAGGCGGTTCTCAATGTCAAGTTTTCTGAATATGGCGCTCAGGTGAGCCTTCACGGTACGTTCCGAGATATCGAGTTCGCGGGCAATATTCTTGTTGTTTCCACCCATGTAGACCATTTGTGCAACCTGGAGCTCCCTTGGCGTCAGTGATTTCACAAGGGTGCGGTCAAAATTGCTTCTATACGATATATTGGCTTTTTCTGCGGCGAGGTCGCTGATTACCTGGGTAATGAGTTTGCGCTGTACCCAATAGTCACCGTCCAGTACCAGCTGTACGGCCTTGAGCAATAAAATATCCGAGATATCATCCTTGCAGAAGCCATGCACGCCAGCCTTGAAAAGAACATGCTGGTTAACTTCCCGGTTGTCGGCATTCTCGATAACAATGACATGAGTATCCGCAGCAACACGCGTAATTGCAGTGATCTGGTCGGTTACATCGCTGGTAAAAATTAGCGGATCAATAATCAGCATGGCTGGTGTAGTATTTTCAAGTATCGAGAGCATTTCTGCCGGATTACTTGCCGTGCCCAGCTCATATGCAGGTAGCAGTATCCTTTGATAATGTCCTGAGACGTTGAGATCGCCGGAAGCAATCAACACCGTTACCCTGCAGCTATTTATCATGACTGACATTATCCGTCCTGTATCTAGCGTTCTCTAAGAGCTCTTTCACGTGCACGCAGGACTGGCTTCAACAAATAGTCCAGAACTGTTTTCTGTCCCGTGAGAATATCAACCGTAGCTGTCATTCCAGGGATGATTTTCAACGGTGAATATTCCGTTCCCAGGTAACTCCGATCGGTACGAACACGAATCAGGAAAAAACTCTCACCCGTTTCATCTGTGATGGTATCGGCACTAATATGTACGAGTTTAGCGGGCAGGCCGCCGTAGATTGCGTAGTCATAGGCAGTGAGTTTGACCTGCGCGTCCTGTTCCGGTCGCAAGAATGCGATATCAGCTGGCCGTACGTGTGCCTCAACCTGCAGGCCACCCTCCAGCGGTACGATTTCCAACAGATCCATGCCTGGCTGTATTACTCCACCAACGGTGGTAACCATGATCTGTTTTACGGTGCCCCTGACCGGGGATTTCACCAGGGTCCGGCTGACGCGGTCTTGCTGTCCCCGCATGGACTCCTCAACTGCAGCCAGTTCGGCTGTGACGGTGCTCAGCTCGCTCCGGGAATCAGTGCGAAATCTTATTTCAAGGTCAACAATCTTGTTTTTGGCTTCCTCGTGTGCGGACTCCAGCCGCGGGATGGCGAGTTCGCTTGCCTCGAGTTCGCCGCGGATATCGTTAACACTTCGTTTTAGCCGCAGTATCTCGACCTCGGAAATAGCACCTTCCGCTGCCAGTGGCTCTGACATCGTCAGTTCCTGCTTGAGTAGGGCATAGCTGCGGGATAACTTGTTCCTGTGCGCGTTTAGCTCGGTGATTTCCTGCAAGGTTTGTGATTCCTGCTGGTTCAGGATGTTGCGATTTGACTCAAGTTCATGAGCGCGTGAATGAAACAGCGCCAGCTCGCTCTCTGCCAGTGCCGGGTCTTCTGACATGACATCTTCGGGAAATATAATGGAGCTGCCCTCGGCTTCCGCTTTCAGGCGAGCAGCCCGCGCGCTGAGTGACAGGTACTTGGTCCGTGTTTCCCGGTAACTGGATGAGAACCGGATATCATCCAGCCTGAGCAGTGGCTGGTCCTGTTCTACAATCTGTCCCTCTTTAACCAGGATTTCAGTCAGGATGCCGCCTTCCAGATTCTGGATGACCTGTACCTTGCCAGATGGAATGACCTTACCCTCACCGCGGGTGACTTCGTCAATCCTTGCAAGGGCAGTCCAGCTAACTGCACTGAAAAAAAACAATACACTACAGATAAGGATCAAGTGGCTGGTGCGGCTGGCGCCCATGGAAATGGCGACCTTGGTATCAGTCGCAAACGGCACATCTTCCCTGTCCAGGCCTTTATGGCTATCGCAGATGTAACTATTTTTGCGCGCTTGAAGGAGCGAGAGCAGCCGAGTGTTCATGTTTTCTGCACCTTGATGTGCCCCTGGCGAAGGGCGTCAAGAACACGCTCCTTAGGGCCATCGGCGATGATGCGACCGCTGTCCATGACAATTACTCGATCAACCAGGCTAAGCAGGGATGCACGGTGCGTCACGAGTATTAGCGTCTTGCCTTTCGACCAGCCGGAAAGACGGCTCTTGAATTGTTCTTCGGTAGTGTTGTCCATCGCGTTACTGGGTTCATCCATTGCCAGAATCGGTGGATCGCGAAGCAAGGCACGTGCAACCGCAATACTCTGTCGTTGTCCGCCAGACAGTCTCTCGCCACGCTCGCCCACCTGCAGGTCATAACCAGAAGGGTGTTGATTAACGAAATCTGTTACACCAGCGATGGTTGCAGCCGTCAGGATTGCTGAATCTTCCGCGTGTGGCATGCCGGTTATGATGTTGTCGCGTACCGACCCGTAGAACAGGAAGCTATCCTGTGATACATAGCCAATATTGCGGCGCAGGTCGGCCGGATCCAGTTGGCGGCTGTCGGTCCCGTCAATCAGGATTGACCCGGATGCTGGTTCATAGAGACCAAGAACAAGACGTTCGATAGTGCTTTTACCGGAGCCTATGCGGCCGATTATGGCTATATGTTCTCCAGCATTTATCCGGAAAGATACATTGTCCAGCGCAACCAGATCCTGCTCGGGATAGCTGAAGCAGACATTGCGAAATTCGATCTCCCCCTTGATCAGGGGGCGGTCGAGAAATTGTTTTCCTGCCGGTCGCTCGACGGGCAACTGCATCATCGCATCTGTTGCAGCGTAGGCTGAACGTGCCTGGTTGTAGCGGGTAAGTGTGCCAGCCAATTGGGCCAGCGGAGACAAGGCCCTGCCAGTGAGTATGGTTGAGGCGATCAAGCCACCCATGCTGAGTTCACCATCCGTGATTAGATAGACACCGTAGATCACTACAATAACCGTGGCCATTTGTTGCAGGTACAAAGTAAAGTTGATGGCGCTGGTTGAGAGGAACCGGGTCTTCAGACCCAGTTGCGCAATAATTCCTGTGAGTTGCTCCCAGCGTTGCTGTACAACCCCTTCAGCCCCCAGACTTTTGAGGGTTTCAATACCGGTCAGTGTTTCAATCAGGGTTGCCTGCTTTTGTGAGTAATGTCGTTGTAATTCGCCGACCTTCTCGGCCAGCGAACGATGAATTGCATAAGCCAGGGAGAGTGACAACGGCAAGACAGCCAATGGAACTACAGCCAATGGTCCGCCGATAAACCAGATTGTAAGAATAAAAAGAAACACAAACGGCAGATCGATAAGCGCTGTTAGCGTGATTGACGTGAAGAAATCACGAAATGCATCGAATTCGTGCAGATTGCTTGCACTTGCACCCACCGATTTCGGCCGTGCTGACATGCGCGTGCCAAGCACGCGTTCGAATATTCTGGAGGAAAGCACGATATCCGCACGTTTCCCGGCAATATCGAGGAAATAGCCGCGCAAGCTTCGCATGGCAAGGTCAAATAGATAAACGATACTGATCCCCGTACCGAGTACCCAGAGTGTCTCGATAGCGTGATTTGGAACTACCCGGTCATAAACATTCATGATGAACAGGGGTGACGCCAGTGCGAACAGGTTGATCAGCAGGGCAGCCAGCAATACCTCGCCATACAAGGGGAGTGAATCTGTCAACGTGTCACGAAACCAGTGTCCTGATTCGGAAATCAACGGACCGGATGTACGTTCATCGAAGCGATGACGCCGTTGTACGAAAATAGAATATCCGGAGTACTCTTTTGCCAGATCGGCAAGCGGAAGTTCCCTGGCGCCATCACCCGATTCAGGAACAATGATTCGTGCAATTGCGTTTGCATCGATCCGTTCGAGAATGCATGCGCGTTCATTGCTCAGCAGTAAAACAGCGGGAAGCACCAGATTGGATATCTTTTCCAGCGGACGCCGGGTAAGCTTGGCGGCCAGATCGATGCGTTTTGCGGCACGTATGAATAGCTCCACAGACAGCCGGCCATCAGTTACTGGCAGGCCGGCAGTCAGTGAATCCGGCGTGCAATGTCGCTGCTCAAGCCTGCCCAGCAGCATCAGGCATGACAACAGGGGATCGTCCGAGACAGGATGATCCGCGGGCAATACCCAGTCACTAGTTGCTGCACAACTTGCACGATTCATATATGAGTATTAACCATATAATAAACAATAAGATGAAATGTATATTTCAGGCAGAATGTGATAAAACTGCTGACTGCATTCGCCGCATCCACTGCATCGGCATGCGGCCTGCTAAATTGAGTTCCGGGTATAAAAAAGCACGGTCCGGTAGATATTTACACGCCGCTAAAGAACTTGTGGCCGGGTGCCGAACAAGATGCGCATGCTTTACGTAAAAAGGAATCTGGATGGCAGGGTCGTCAGTCTTTCTGAGCTGAAGGACAGTGCTGTTGATGAGGAGCTGGATTTAACGCACCCGGATGTGCAGGAATTCCTTGAGTCGGCGCGACAGGCGCTGTCGTCATCGGATCATCAAACGATACGTGTCATCGAGGACCTGATCGACATCCTTATCAGGAAGAAGCTCATCATGCTGACAGATCTTCCGCTTGCAGCTCAGCAGAAACTCGCGGATCGGCAGCGCATGCGCAACGAACTCAATGCGCTGGACAATCTGATGGTCGGTGAAGGGGATATTCTCTAGCGTCAGCCGGTTGTGAATAATCTTGTCAACCCGGTCTATTCCTGGCAGATGTTGCCATTATTGTCCTGCTCCAGTTCTGCAGGCTTTGCCAGCAAGTATCCCTGAATTCCGTCAACATTCATATTTGCCAGCGCGTCTCTCTGTGCGGCAGTTTCAACTGACTGTGCGATAACCTTGATGTCTATGCTGTGCATGGTGTCAGTGAGTGACCTGATGAAAAAGCGGCTGTCCGGATCGGTATCCAGAAACCGCACATGGCTTGCATCGATTTTCAGATAGCGGATATGAATACTCCGCAGATACCCATAACTCGAGAATCCTCTGCCAAAGTGGTCGATGCCGCAAACGCACCCAAGTTCGGCCAGTCGTTTCACCAGGCTACGTACATTTTGCAGGTTGGCTATGGCGGCGTACTCGGGAAATTCCACCATGATGCATCTTGCGATGGATGGTGAGCGTGCAAGATGGCTGCATAACCACTGTGTAAAAACAGCATCGTGCAGGGATGTAGATGAAAGATTGACAGCGTAGATATTCGATGAACTGCTCTCTGATCTGATTCGTTCAACCAGGGTGCTGATAGTCAGTTTGTCCAGTTGACTGGCAAGTCCAAGTCGTTCCGCCATAGGCATGAACAGTGCTGCACTGATTCCGGTACCGCCTGGATCCGGGATGCGTGCGAATATTTCGTAATGCAGTATTTTCCGGTCCTTAACATCATTGCTGAATACCGGTTGTGATACCAGCATGATGTTGCCTTGATCGATTACATTCTGAATGTGGCTGCGCCAGTGCCCTGCACCATGAATATCAGGATGGTTGGCGGCAACGATATTGTGTCGCTGCCATGTATTATGACCACTGGCCTGTGCAGCACGCAGTGCAAGGTCTGCCTCCGACATCAGGTCGCTTGCTCGATTGCCCTGTTGCCACATTGCAATGCCGATATGTCCAATGTCGTTACTGTGAACGAGGCCATCTGCACGTAACTGGAGTAACGTCTGGCATAATGATGTAGCTAGGGAGTCCGCGCTTTCTACGGACAGTCCTGCAGCTATAATGGCAAAGCTCCCGCCAGAGACGCGCGCCGCATAACAATTCTCCAGCTGTGATAAATGCGACTGTATCAGGTCGGCGGTACGCTTCAGTAATTTATCTCCAGCCGCATAACCGGATACCTCGTTCAGCCTGGACAGATTGCGCAGCTCCAGCAACAACAGTGCACCATTGCTAACCTGGTCATGGTCTTCTACCAGCGCCGTCAGTATGCGGTCGAAGTAGCGCCGGTTCCCGATGCCTGTCAGTGTATCCATATACGCTTGCTCGCGTAAGGATTCAGTCAGTGCGGACTGCTCTTTGAATATATCATTGACCTTGCCGGACAGTTTGTTCATTGCCTTGACGACACTGCGTAACTCGCGTGTGCCCGGCAATTTCTCCTGTATCACATAATCCCGATTGCAAATCGCGTCTGCCTGCAGTTTTATCTGGCGCAGCGGCCGTAGCAGAAAGCGTACTGCGAACAGGGCAAGCAGCAGCAGAATGATGGTGGCTGCCATGTAAGCGCGCAGGATGTTTATTGTTCCGTTCCAGAATTCCACGTAGGCCTGAGCAGGATTGCCGGTAATCCGGACAACGCCACCCTGTTTCCAGCCGTTCATCACCAGTGCTTCCACCGTTGGTGTTTCAAGCGCCAGTAACCTGATAAACCAGGCAGGTACGGTATCAGTATTCAGACTTCGTGACTTTTCTATCAATGTCTCCCCACTGGTGGACTCCAGTACTATGGTGAGAAAGTCGCCGTGGTCAAATGCTGCGCTGATGATCGAATCCATCATCGGTATATCGCCCGCTCCCATGTGTGGAGACAGCGTCAAGCCGAGTGAGGTAGCGGTGTCCTGTGCGTGTGAAGCAAGTTGTTGTTCGTACACACCCTGAAGGCTGGCGGTACCCAGGTACATCGTGCCGGCTAATGCGGCTGACAGGATCAGCAGCAAGGCAAGGGAGATCTGTTTGTAGAGTGTCATCTTGCAGTAATTCTGTTGTCCGCTCGGGTTATCCTGATATCAGTAATCATCGTGCAGCAAGAAGCTCATTATTGATCCGCGAGATTACGGAATTCCACTGGCTCAACCGGGTTGAGCTACCGACTTGCTGGTCCTTGCCGCGCTCTCTCGCAAGCCACAAACCATCGGCGTTGAAACTATACACCGGCAGCAGGTCGTGTCTTTGGGCGGCTGGCTCGATATTCCTGACCAGATTATCCAGGATCAGGGGATCAGCATCAGGTGTTTCGAAATAGGTGAGTACCATGTGTGCCTGGTTGAGGTCGAGCGCCTTTACATAGGTTAATCGCATCTTTTCCTGAGGTACGCCCATTTCGCGCAAGGTAAAGTATTTTGCAATGGAGAAATCTTCGCAATCTCCACCATCGGATACGAGAGTTTCCAGTGGCGTTGCCCAATAGTCTTCCTGTCCCCAGTGCTCCAGGTCGCTGATGAAACGCATATCATTGAAAAAGTCGTTGACCGCCTGAAGTTTTTTTGACTCCGCCAGGTTTCCGCCGGAATGGATCATCGATTGCCAGTGCTTGATGCGGCGTAACGTGTAATCGCTGTAATTCTGCTCGTTGCTGGAGATGTATTGCTGCGTTGACAAATATTTCTCGTCAGCCTGTATCGGAAATGCTGCCAGCAGAACGCTGGCAATGATAAGCAGGCGCCGCATAATTGGCCAACCGGTCCTGGCTGGAGAGTGGGATATGGTCATGCACAGCGCCGTGTTTTCCGCGGTTACCAGGACCATATCGGCAGGAAGCAAGCTATCTTTGAAGTAAATATTGACCGGTCCATGAACTTCCAGGGGGGTCTTTGGATGCTGCCCCGGCGTGGTGGTACCTCAGTCCAATTGTTCACGCGGATTGGTCACCATAGACTGCGCAAGACATATAAAAACAAATGGTTATGAAAAAAATAAACCTGACAATCATCTCTGGTGGAGTTCAGAAATTTCCCGGTTGCGCCGATATTCTGGAGGATTGCCCGGAATTCAGCATCGTTGCACGTGCGGGTGGGCTGCACGATTCCGGCATATGGGGCGCAATGGGACGAAGCGACGTGGTACTGCTGGATGAAGCCGTTATAGAACTGGACGGAGCGGATGCCATACGCTCGATCTGTGACTGTTATCCGATGCTCAAGCTGCTGTTGATTCTGGATGACGACAGTGATGAGCGGGTGATGGAGGCAATCGCACTCGGGGCTACCGGGGTAATGGAGCGTACATCGATTCGTTCCATGCTGCGTAAGGCAATACCGGTGCTCTATGCCGGGGAGGCATGGATTTCACGAGATCTGGTGCATTCATTGCGTAAGCAAATGAAACAGGAGCTGCAGGACGGGTCTGGCGGAACTCATCCTATGACCTTCCCGGGGCGGGGAAAGTACAACTGATGGCTGTACTTAAGTCTCATGGAACGACATCTGACACTGTGTGATATTGGGTTCATACAGGGAATTTCCCTGTGTTGTCATGCTATCCACTTGATACCGGATGGCGATACACAGGCAACCAAAGGAATTCATTATGGCTGCGACACTGATTGGTAATGTTGAATCGATTTCTGGCAATGTTACCGTGGTACATTCCGACGGATCATCTGAAATCCTGCAAAACAATTCCCTGCTGTACTTGCATGATGTTCTCGCTGCGGACGGCCAGTCCCATGCCCAGGTCCGACTGATTAACAATTCACTGCTCGATTTGCACGCTGGCGAGACACTGGTCCTCGAGAGCGACTATTTAACGGTTACCGGGTTTGAAAATACCGTGGCTGGCAGTGATGCCGCCGTTGCAGTATCCGCAATCGGTGTAGTTACCCGCGTTGAGGGTACGGTCGAGGTCATGCGCGATGGCAAGGTAATTGCGCTGCATCCAGGTGACTTTGTGTATACCGGTGATGTGTTGCAAACGGCGACTGACGCTTCCACCACTTTCACCATGCTGGACGGGTCGAAACTGGAATTCGGCCCGGATTCCCGCGCCACCCTGAATGACGACCTGTTTTCCTCGCGCTATGCAGATTTTCTCGGTGCCGGGGTGGATGATCCGGCTGCGATCCAGGCCGCGATTCTTGCCGGCCAGGATCCTTCCAGGGATGCACCTGCGCCTGGTGCCGGACAGGCAACGGGTAACGAAGGACATACTTTTATTCAGATCGATGCCTCTGGCCGGGCCGTGACACCGGAAAGTGGCCATGAAACGCATGGTCAAACCTTGCCGTTTAACCAGACCCAGGAAGAATTACTCCAGAATTTGTATCCTGACGTATCGATCGGAGACGGGGTACCGGATCCGGCGGTGGAAGGTACGGACGGATCGATCACGTTCACGGTGAGTCTGACGAACGCGTCGGCGGTGCCGGTGACGGTGGCCTACCAGACGGTGGACGGGAGTGCGGTAG
>CAJQOV010000141.1 GCA_905480065.1 uncultured Gammaproteobacteria bacterium
TATGCATCGACCTGGTTCGTTTAGCGCAACAGGTTTGTCCCTGACGGATGGTTGGAGCCATGGACCTGGCTGTGACAATTCATGCAATTCTCACCGACGATAAAGCGACCACGTTTCGGCGGATCGCCTTCAAAACCGAAATAGTTCCGGATGTGCTGGCTGCCCTGGCTACGAATCTCCTGGTGGCACTGCTGGCACAGTTGCGGGCCCTGCCGTGTGAGCAGTGCGGGATGGTTAGAGCCGTGTGCACGGTGGCACAGGCTGCAGTCCTCGGTCACGGGGTAGTGCTCCCAGAGAAAGGGACCGCGTTTTTCCGGGTGACACTGGTAACAGTTCTGGTTGAGTGTCAGCTGGATGAGCTCGTGGGGGCCCGGTGAACCATGGGCATTGTGACAGTCACTGCAGATGGTCTTGGCTTCCCGGATAGGGTGCCTGTAGGCACGGTATGCCTGGGCGCGTATTACCGGGTGGCACTGGTAACAGAATTCGGCCTGGGTGGACCGTTCCAGTACGGCATCGGGTGTGTGTATCGCATGACAGCTGCTGCATGCCAGGTCCTCGCTCTCGTGGGTGCTCGCACGCCAGTTCGTCAGTGAGCTGTCCCTGTGACATTGCAGGCAGGCCGCGTTCTGCTGCTCCACCGGTTCCCCTGATCCCCTGCGGAGGCCGAGCAGGGTGCCGGGCTCGCCATCTTCATCCACATGCACGGAACCTGCACCATGGCAGGATTCACAGCCGTCGTGTGCATAGGGTGTGCGGCTGTCAGTCGCCTGGCCATGTGGATTCATCAGCATCTGTGCGCTGATTTCCTCGTGGCAGGCTTCGCACACATCTACCCCCATGAACTCTGCGGCAGGTGTATCTTTGCTGGCGGCCTTTTCTTCTGCCACCGCGATTCCGGATTTCACGGTACACAACGTGACAAATATTAACAGCAGGAGTCCTGCCTGGATGGTCCTGATCATTTCTGGACTAGCCACAGCCGCCTGCCTTTGCAATCTTCTTCAGTAACTTCACCCTGGGCGTGTATTCACGCTGAGGCACGAGATTCTCGTCGGGACGGGCCGCCGCATGCCGGTCACCCAGCGCAAGCCTGAAGCGGTGGCGCATCCTGCCATCCGGTTTGCCAAGGCTGGCCTTGCCGTGGTGAGCGACTTCCTCGGTCGGGACACCGTAGATATTCAGCCACAGGTTGAGTCCGCCCTCGAGTATATAGGCGTTTGGTTTGGCTACCGCCATGAGTAGTTTCCAGGCCTCGGTCGACAGGAATTCATCATTACTGACGATCACCACGACAGCATTTTCCGGCAGCGAGCGCAGCCGATCGCGTTGACTGGCAAAGTCCTGTGTGGCGATGTGCTCGGCATCCACCAGGTGAAATTCATTCCAGTCTGGCTCCGGGCGTACATCGTAGATGATCAGGTGGATGTAGTCGTCATTCATCAGGTGCAACAGTTCGGCCGGGTCGATGTAGACAGTGCGTTGTTGCAGCCCGGGTTCCAGTTTCGGGGCGAGGTATTCCCACTTCTGGTTGAGGTCGGGCTGGCCATAAAAGGCAAGCGCGGCCGATGCCAGCAGTAGTACCGTGGCGCCGAGCATTTCCGGCTGGAGGCGTGTGTTCATTTTTTCTTGCCGTAAATCTTGCTGCGCAGCCAATCGAAGCCGGCAAACATCAGCAGTGCCATGCAGGTCACCAGGAACACCACGACACCGGTCTCGACATGCAGCAGCTCGGGCAGGGTTAAGAAACCGAGGTAGCCGGAATTCCAGAAGCTAGTGATGAATCCCACTGTCTCACCAAAAATGATGATTCCTGTGACGTGACCGAGAAAGAAAAACACCCCGTCCAGCTTCAGCGTCGCGACGCTGACCAGCGAGGTGCCGGGGCAATAGCCGCCGAGGATGAATCCTGCTCCCATGATCAGTCCACCCACGACTCCGGGCCACAGGTAGGTCGGATTCACCCAGATCTCGTCGTAGTCCAGTAAGCCCAGCGCGGTGGACCAGAAGATGAGTATCATCGCCACCACGATGGCGGTGAACATCACCTTGAGAACCTGCAATTCGCGGAAGTAGAACTGTGCCGCGAGCAGGCGTGAATCACCAAAGCCGCTGGATTCCAGGATGAAACCGAATGCGAAACCGATGGTCACGTAGACAAAATAGGAACCCGTGGTACCGAATAATGCAACCAGGTCGTAGGGTGCCATGATCTATGCCTCCTGCCACAGGCGCCTGACGAACCACGCCAGCACGTAACCGCCCGCAAATACGGCGAACATGAAGGCCCAGCTCCCGACCGACATGACCGCACCGCCGCTCAGTGCCTGCCCGGAGGTGCAGCCGCGTGCCATGCGTGCCCCGTAACCCATCAGGACACCGCCAGCGAAGGCAAAGGCCCAGCGAGTATGGGGCGTGATCTGTGGGCCGTGGTAGGTCTGCACCTTGACCCGGCCACGCAACAGGCCGGATACGAACCCGCCCAGCAGGATGCCGGCAACCTCCCAGACGATCCAGTGGGCCAGGGGATCACGGTCGCCCCCGGCCATCTGGGCAATGTAAGGCGTCTTGTCGACGTGCTCCGGTATCACCAGGTCCTCTACGGCCACCGCAATGCGATTCACGCCACCGGATGCACCAAGTCCATGGCTGGTTACGAAAAATGACAGGAATAGCAGTATCCCCAGCAGGGCGCCGCCCACGTAGGGATTCCAGTATTACGCCTTTTCTGCAAGTGCGTTCATGGTTCACTCCGTATGGTGCTCTCGATTTTCTGCAGGGATGTCGCGACATCGTTGTCTGGTACGAACTGCAGGACCCCGCTAGCGGTTTCCTGCCACTTGCCGTCCAGGACGATTTCTGTACTCTCCTGCACAAGCACGGGTTTGATGTTGGCCGGTACATAGGGTGCCAGGTCAAACGCGGGCAGGTCGCTGACCGAGTCCGGGTGACACACCGTGCAATCACGGTTGACACGGTCTCCGTGACGGACGTTGTGGTGGATATGATAGGCATTCACCTCGGCGCGCATTGTCGGGTTGCTGACGCCGGCCTCCCGCAGGCGTTCCTTGATGAGCACGAGTTTGCTGTGGTTGTCGATACGCAGCTCCTCTGCTGCGAGCTGGCCGTCCTGGTCGGCATCGAAGGCCTCCATGATGGCGGCTCTGTAGCCTTCGCCGTCCAGCCATGCCCGGCGCAGCAGGTGCTGCGGGATCGGTTCATGGCCTTCTCCGTCTGCCCAGTACCATCGAGATACCAGGTTGTAGGGGAGTATCTGGTGCTCGCCGTAGACGTTCCTGCCGACCCGTAGCAGGGGTCTATAGCCGTCTATATAGGCCTTGCTGGCATTGCGGACATCGCCTGTTACACCCCGGTAGCTGATCTGCGGTGAGCCATCCGGTTGTATGACCGTGTAGTCAATGGACTGTTGTGCGGCCATTTCCAGTTCCGGTACGTGGCAGGCCTCACAGGCCACGGCCGCGAAATGCCTTTCCTGTTGTGGCAGCCAGTCATGGGTGCCGCTGAGGCTGTGGCAGCTTTCGCAGCGGCGTCGTACCCCCTGTGCGGGTATCACGCTGGCATCCGTGGCTTCGCCCGCCAGGCGCGCCGGTCGTCCCCGGGAATAGTGACAGTCCCCGCAGGAGACGAGGCGTTCCGCGTGTACGTCCCAGACCATGTCGAGCTTGTCCTTGTTCCTGAGGTTCATCGCGGACAGGCGTACCCGCTGGGGCGAGAACACCTGGCCGGTCTTTTCCGTGGTCCAGTGCTCGCCGCTTCCGAGTTGCACCAGCAGGGGGTCGGTGCCGTCGTGGACCATGCCGTGGCAGCTACCGCAGTTGCTTTCGCTCACCGGGTGCAGCGGCAGCCTGGCTTCACCGTCTGCGGCGATGCGTTCCGGGTTCCATTGATAGCCACCTTCAGAATGCGTGACCAGGCCACTGCCAAGCAGCGTCGCGGTTACCGACCATTCTGTATCACCGTTGTTGATGGCTTCCAGCCTGGCCTGGTGGTCGGCCTGCTGCAGGTGGCACAGGAAGCAGTTCATCTGGCTGCCATCATCTGCCGGGATGCGCGGGCCATCCACCATCAACGGCCGGCGCTCGGCCGGCAACTGCGCGTCCTGCACACTGCTGTGGTAACCGTGTGTGTCGATGAAGCTTGCATCCTCCAGTTCATGGCACAGGCCGCAGCTCATCGCAATTGACAGGGGGTTGCCTGAAGCAGTGACTGCCTCGCCCTCTGCATCCAGTAGATACACAGGGCCATGATCGATGAAATTGCCATCCAGCGGATCATGTTCATAGCCCAGTGCATCCCAGTCGAGTCGCCCGCGTTCCCCGTGGCAGTCGCGGCAGCCGAGTGCCTTGTCAGGCTCGGTTACCATGTGGGAGAGCGGAAAGTGCATCTCGGTGGGGGCAAAGTCATAACTGCCACTGTAGGGCAGGCCGGTTATTTCAGAACCGAGTTCCAGCGCGGCATCCCAGTCAAAGGCAGTCCAGAAGCCCTGGTTGCCATGCACGTTAGGTACCAGAAAGTACTTGTTTACTATGTCATAGGGCTGTTTACCGCGGTGCACCTTGAAGGGCCAGATCTTTGCATTTGCGTCATCGCGATCACCCAGGGGGGCAGTGATGCGCGTGGGGATGGTCGGGTCGATGCGGTCACCGACGATATAGCGTACCGAGGTCTGGTTATACCAGTAGTAATCCGGCCTCATCTTTTTTGCCCATGTGAAGCGGCCCTTGATCTTCAGGTACTGGTGTTCATCGGTGATATCCAGGTCCTGTCCGGCCTGTGACCAGTCCCAGGTCATCTTCGTGCCCGTGTCCGGTGACATGTA
>CAJQOV010000142.1 GCA_905480065.1 uncultured Gammaproteobacteria bacterium
TGCTCTGACACCGTTTCTTGATTTCTTTACAGCAGCACCCGCTCCACGCCACCGCTCTTCACCCGCTCAATGAAATCCTTCTGCCAGTGGTCGCCGAGCAGGCGGTTGGCCAGCTCCACCACGATGTAATCGATCTCCAGGCCGGTATCGTCGGCGTAGCGCGACAAGCCCTGTTGGCAGGCCGGGCAACTGGTGAGCATCTTCACATTGCCGGCGACGGCGCGGTCAGCGCCGGTGAGGCTGTTGATCCCCTGCTGGAGTTCTTCCTGTTTGCGGAAGCGGACCTGCGTCGCGATATCCGGGCGCGACACCGCCATGGTGCCGGCCTCGCCGCAGCAACGGTCCGACAGCTGCACGTCCTGCCCGAGTAATTTTGCCGCCACAGCAGTGGGACTATGGGTCTTCATGGGCGTGTGACAGGGGTCGTGATACAGGTACTGCACGTCGTCCACGCCGTCGGTGCTGACACCCTTTTCCATCAGGTATTCGTGAATGTCGAGCAGGCGGCAGCCGGGGAATATCTTGTCGAACTCGTATCCCATGAGCTGATCCATGCAGGTCCCGCAGGAGACGAGCACGGTTTTGATGTCCATGTAATTGAGCGTGTTCGCCACCCGGTGGAACAAGACCCGGTTGTCGGTGCTCATCTTGCGACCACGCTCGGCATCCCCCCCCGAGGTTTGCGGATAGCCGCAGCACAGATATCCCGGCGGCAGTACGGTCTGGGCACCGACCTCGTAGAGCATGGCCAGCGTAGCCAGGCCGATCTGACTGAACAGCCGTTCCGAACCACACCCGGGAAAATAGAACACCGCATCCGATTCATCGGTGACCCTGGTCGGGTCGCGCAGGATCGGTACCAGTTTGCTGTCCTCGACCCCGAGCAGTGCACGCATGGTCCGGGTCGGCAGGCCGCCGGGCATCGGCTTGTTCACGAAATTGACGACTTGCGCCTTGATGGGCATGGCGCCAGTGGTTGCGCGGGGCACACTGCCATTGCTACCGATCCCCAAACGCCGGGCGAACTGATAGGCGAGCCGCTGACCCTGATAACCCCACTCGATCATCACCTTGCGCACCAGTTTTATGGTGCGCGGATCGGTGATGTTGAGGAAGGCCATGGCCGCCCAGGTCACCGGACTGGAACGCTTCTGGCCGCGCGCACGCAGGATATTGCGCATGCGGATGGAGACATCGCCGAAGTCGATGTTGACCGGGCAGGGATTGAGACACTTGTGGCAGACCGTGCAATGGTCGGCCACATCGTTCATCTCGTTGAAATGACGGGTGGAAATACCGCGGCGGGTCTGCTCCTCATAGAGAAAGGCCTCGATGATCAGACCGGTGGCCAGGATCTTGTTGCGCGGCGAATACAACAGGTTCGCGCGCGGTATGTGGGTGTTGCACACCGGCTTGCATTTACCGCAGCGCAGACAGTTGCGGATGTCGTTGTTGAGCTCGCCCAGCTCGCTATCTTCCAGCAGCAGCGCCTCCTGCTGCACCAGGCGTAACGAGGGTGTATAGGCATTTTCCAGGCCGGAACCGGCCAGCAGCTTGCCGGCATTGAAGTGATTTTGCGGATCGACCTTCTGCTTGTAGGCAGTGAACGCATCGATGACCGACGCATCCAGGTAGCGGATCTTGGTGATACCAATGCCGTGCTCGCCGGAGATAACGCCGCCCAGCGCAATGGCCAGCGCCATCACGCGATCGACGATGCGTTCCGCTTCATGCAGCATCTGGTAATCGTTGGAGTTGACCGGAATGTTGGTATGCACATTGCCGTCGCCAGCATGCATATGCGTTGCCGCGAACAGGCGGCTGGAACGGATACGCTTGTGGATCGCATCCAGTTGCGCCGAGACACCATCCCATTCGCGACCGGCAAAGATCTCCTTCAGGGGGCGTTCCACCTCGCGCCGATAGGAAATACGCAACTCGCGGCGCAGTAGCACTGCCAGCAAGGTAGCGCCGGGCTGCACCTGTTCGCGCAAACTGTCCGGCAGCAGTGTCGCGTGTGCCGCCGCCGGATGGTCAAGATTCTCCAGCAGCGTACGCCAGCGTTCCGCGACGTTGCGCAGGTGGCGCCGCGCCGCATCGGTCTTGGCGGCGACGATGGCGCGATTCTCCGCGCTGTCCTCGAATTCCGTATCGGTGCGGAGTTCGGGCAAATCACCGCCGAGATATTCGAGTACCGCGTCGATCATCGTCAGCTTGTTGCGCGTCGAATGCTCGATGTTGATGCGCTCGATCCCTTCCTCGTATTCCGCGAGACGTTCCAGCGGGATCACCACGTCCTCATTGATCTTGAAGGCATTGGTATGCGCAGCGATGGCGGCAGTACGGGCGCGGTCCAGCCAGAAACGCCGGCGCGCCTCGGGACTGACGGCGATGAAACCCTCGGCACCGCGCGCATTGGCCATGCGCACCAGCGCCGAACAGGCATCGGCCACGGCATCTTCGTTGTCGCCCGAGACATCGATCAGCAACACCATTTTCGGCAACTCGCGCCGCGGCGCCTTGGTGCTGTAGCTCACCGCCTTGATATAGCGCTCGTCGAGGTGTTCCAGGCCGGACAGCAGCACGTCGTCGCGCGCATCCAGATAATGCTTGGTTTCGACGATGGCCGGGACTGCGCGGTGCAGGTCGCTGCCGAAGAACTCCAGGCAGAGGGTGCGGGTGAACTGCGGCATGCGATGCAGCACGAACACCGCCGAGGTGATCAGGCCATCGCAGCCTTCCTTCTGGATGCCGGGCAGGCCGCCGAGGAACTTGTCAGTGACATCCTTGCCCAGTCCCAGTTTGCGTAGTGCGCTGCCGGGCATCTGCAGCAGTTCGGGTTCGCCGCTGCGCGTGCGTCCGTCGCGGTCATAGCGGGTAATACGGAAAATCACTGTCGCCTGATCGTGGATCTTGCCGAGATTGTGGTTGAGGCGCTCGACCTCCAGCCATTGTGCCTGCGGCGTTACCATGCGCCAGGACACCAGATTGTCGAGCGTGGTACCCCAGAGCACAGCCTTCTTGCCACCGGCGTTCATGGACACATTGCCGCCGATGGTGGAGGCATCCTGCGAGGTCGGGTCGACCGCAAACACGTACCCGGCCGCCTCGGCCTTTTCTGCGACGCGGCGGGTGATTACCCCGGCGCCGCTGCGTACCGTGGCGACTTCGTGCTCGACGCCTTCGATACGGCGCAGCTCGACCTGGCTCAAGGCCTCGAGCTTTTCGGTGTTGATGACGGCGCTGTTGCCGGATAGCGGGACGGCACTGCCGGTATAACCGGTTCCGCCGCCACGCGGGATAATGGTCAGGCCCAGCTCGATGCAGGCGGCAACCACCGCGCAGACCTCATCTTCCGTATCCGGGCTCACAACGACGAACGGCATTTCGACACGCCAGTCGGTGGCATCGGTTGCATGCGAAACCCGCGCCAGGCCACCGAAGTCGATATTGTCGGCGCGGGTCACCCGCCCCAGGCGGCGGCGGATACGCCGGCGCAACTCGTGCGCCTGAGGAAACCAGGACTCGAAACGCTTGACCACATCGCGCGCCCGCGCGACCAGTGCGAGCGCCTGCGCATTGTCTCCGGCACGCGCGACGATCTGGTCCAGCCGGTGATGCAGCGCGTGCACCAACGAGCCCCAGCGCTTCTTGTTGTCGAGGAGATCGTCCTGGATATAGGGATTACGGTCGATGACCCACATGTCGCCCAGCACTTCGAACAGCATGCGTGCCGAGCGGCCCGTCTTGCGCGAACCACGCAGTTCATTGAGCACCTCCCACATGTCCACGCCGAGATAGCGGATCACGATCTCGCGATCGGAGAACGAGGTGTAGTTATAGGGAATCTCGCGAATGCGAATGGGGTTCTGGGTCATGCGAATCTAACAGGCATCAGATACGGAGTGCGGCTTGAACCGTCAACGGTAGTATGCGGACATTCTAGCACCTGGCGGCACCTGCCGTCTGATGTGCATCAAGACCCGGTCTGCTGCCAGGTCTTCGGATCCACAATATCAAAAGGGAATAATCTGCCAATAGCCAGGGAAGTTCCGAATACTTCGTGTTCTGTCATTCACCGCAAGCGGGAATCCATGGTACCGACTACCGGGATGTCCGCCGCAGCCTGCCCTCGACGCAGATCGGGGGCGGACAGGAAGTGACTTTTCTCCCTCAGGGCAACCAGGACAATTGAGAGATTTCCCGTTCATTGACCGATTTGAAGGGCAAGGGTTACACCGAGGAGCAGATCAGAGCTATTCCCATGGCGCATCAGGCCGGAACCTGGGGGCTTACTTTTGAGGGGGGAGCGACTGTGAGGTGAGCAGTGGCATTGGCTCCACTGGGATGGGCTGGATCGGACCTCCTGGTCGATCGCAGTCATAGGATAACCGACTCATGGCATCACTTCGGATTCGCCTTCAAGGAATGACCTGATGCCATCCATCTCAATGACTTTAATAACGGCGTCCAGCGCTTCCTGGTCGGTACGGACGAGCCTTGCGCCAGGTCGTGTGTTAGAATTGATGCACACTTGGTTCACTGTAGCTGGCCTAACTTGCTGGCCTGCATAGTTAATAAAAAACAAATAAAATATGAGGTGTAATCATGCCGTTCATGCATGCCGCTTCCATGTGCTGGGCTGGGTTGCTTGTTCGCACCCTGTCCGTTGTCATCGCGCTGTCGATGCTTCCGCTAACCGCCCGCGCGGCCACAGCAATCATCAATCCAGGCCAGGACAACACCCTGGCCCAGGAGCTGCCAGATAACAGTTCCGGGTCCTGTGTCGCTCTGTTTTCAGGTATGACGGACAACAACGTTGCCCGGCGCGCGCTGCTGAAATTCGATATTGCCGGGAATATCCCCCCGGGCTCCACTATCAACAGTGTCACCCTGGGCATGACCGTGACGCGTGGCAGCAACCATGCCGACGCCGTGATGACCCTGCACCGTGTGACCACCGGCTGGGGGGAGGGCAGCAATGGCTGCGGGGTGCGTGGCGGTGGTCAGGGTGAGCCGGCCGTTGCCGGGGCGGCCACCTGGCTCTCCGCCCTGCACAATCAGGCGCCCGCCTGGGGGACGCCTGGCGGGGACTATATTGCCGTCGCCAGCGGTAGCACGCTCGTCAATGGCACGGCACCGGTCTGGCCCAGTACGACATCCATGGTCAGCGATGTCCAGGACTGGCTGGATAACCCGGCGACCAACTATGGCTGGATCCTGGTCGGTGACGAAGCCAGTCCCACCACGGCACGCCGCTTCGACAGCCGTGAAGGTGCATCCGGGCCTGCACTGGTGGTGGACTTTACCCCGTCCGGACCGGTGGAGGCGTGTTGCGAGGCGAATGGAGACTGCTCACTGACGGTCCAGGGCCTGTGCAGCAACACACCGCTCCCCGGGGTGACTTCCTGCCAGCCCAACCAGTGCCCGCAGCCAACCGGAGCCTGCTGCAACCTGGATGAAAGTTGCTCGGACAGCGTCGACCGGCTGGTCTGTGAGATCGCCGGTGGCAACTTCCAGGGGGGTAGTAGCAGTTGCAGCCAGGGCAATGTCGACTGCGGCCTGACACCGTTTGTTGAACCGTTGCCGATCCCGGCGATCCTGCAACCGACCGGCACCCGGGCCGATGGGGTTCCGCAATATACGGTCTCGGTGCAGGCTACGACCCAGACTGTCCATCCCGAGCTGCCCGCTACCGATCTGTGGGCCTACAACGGCGCCTGGCCGGGAGCGACCATTGTCGCCACCAGGGACCAGCCTGTCGAGGTCACTTACATCAATAACCTGCCGGCAGGCGGGGGCGGCAACCGCGGCAACAGCCTGCTGGAGGTGGATACCTGTGCCCACGGCCCCAACGACTGGGGAAATTCCAAGCGTATCGTCACACACTTGCACGGTGGACATGTCCCGGCTCGCTTCGACGGTCAGCCGGAGTACACCCTGCTGCCTGGCGAGCTGGATGTTTACGAGTACCCCAACACACAGGATGCCAGCACGCTCTGGTACCACGACCATGCGCTGGGCATCACCCGGTTGAACGTCTACGGCGGCATGGCCGGCTTCTACCTGCTCGCCGATGCCGAGGACACACTGGGCCCGAACAATGCCTTCGGCCTGCCAAGCGGACAGTACGAGATTGGCCTGGCGATCCAGGACCGCACCTTCAACGTCGACGGTTCGCTGTTCTACAACGCCCAGCTCGAAGACGCCTTCAAGGGTGACAAGATCGTCGTCAACGGCAAGGTCTGGCCTTACCTCAACGTCGACAAGGGCAAGTACCGCTTCCGCATCCTCAACGGCTCGCAGTCGCGCGAGTACCACCTGCGGCTGGAGAACATTACCACCCCGGGCAACGATCCGGACTTCATCCTGGTCGGCACCGATCTCGGTCTGATTGATGCCCCAGTCAACCTGGGTAATGACATCGGCATCCAGGCCCCGGGAGAGCGCATGGACATGGTGGTCGATTTCTCCGGCTTCCCGGCCGGCACCGAGATCATTCTGCGCAATGATGAGCTGACGCCACCGCGGCTGCCGAATGTCATGAAGTTCATCGTAACCAGTCAGCCGGGCTACACCGGCAACCTGACCCCGACGCTGCGTCCGGTGATCCCGCTGGTTGATGGCTCGGAAGATGTCACGCGTTACTTCCGGTTGGCCAAGGGGCTGGCGGCCTGTTCCAACGATCCCGGTCGTACCCTCAACGAGTGGCTGGTGGAATCCCTGGACGGGCCGGGCGGCAACGTGATCGGCATGCACTGGGATGACCTGTCCGACTTCCCGATCCTGGGTAACCGTGAGGTCTGGGAGTTCGAGAACCCGACTAACTCCATGCACCCGATGCACGTGCACCTGGTGAAGTTTCAGATTCTCGATAAGACCGACCTCACCACTGGTCAGCCAATTCCGCTGGAGCCGTGGGAGCTGAATACCTGGAAGGACATCGTGCGGATACCTGCCCAGTCGAAAGCACGCATTATCATGGATTTCACGGATTACCTCGGAAAGTTCCCGCAGCACTGTCACATCCTCGATCACGAGGATCACGAAATGATGCGGCAGTTCCAGACCACCAATGACCCGGCCTACTGCAATAACAACGGGACCTGTGACCCGGCCGAGGACTGCGTGAGCTGTCCGGCGGACTGTGCCCAGGTCAGTGGCGCCCTGTGTGGCAACGGTCTGTGCGAAGGCGGTGACGGCGAGAACTGCGCCACCTGTCCGGCGGACTGCGCCGGCAAGCAGAGCGGCTCGGCATCCAAACAGTTCTGCTGTGGCTTCGACGACGGTCAGGTTATCAATGCAGTCGGTTGTGGTATCGATGTCAGCGATAACCGCTGCATCGATGCCAGCGCCAGTCTTTTCTGCAGGACAAGTACGCGTGTCCTGGCGTGTTGTGGCGACAAGCTCTGCGAGGGTGCGGAGACCGTCTCCAGCTGCTATATCGACTGTGATCCGGCTGCCTGCACGCCCTCCGAGCCGGGTGTGGAATACAACTGCAGTGACGGTACAGACAACGACTGTGACGCCTTGGTCGATGGCAATGATCCGGACTGTACCGACTCGGACGGTGACGGACTGACCGATGCCTACGAGATCAATATACTCGGGACCAATCCCGCCAGCGTTGATACCGATGGCGATGGCCTTGTCGATGGCAACAGTGCTGTGGTGCTGATCGTTGATTACCCCCAGGGGATTGATACTGATGCAGACGGGTATGCAGAGGGCGAGCAGACACTCGGTAGCAGCGCAACACTGGCCGACAGTGATGGTGACCTGTTGAATGACGGCCTGGAGGTCGCCAATGGAACAGATCCGCTCGACCCGGGCAGCTGGCCACTCCTGGCTGACGGGGATGTGGCGCCTTATGGCGTACCAGACAAGCAGCTGAATGCCGGTGACCTGACAGTTGCGATACGCCTTGCATTGGGACTGGAGACGACCCGGACACTGGAACTCGCACACTGCGATCTCGGCACCCCTGACGGTGTTATCAATGTCGCAGATGTCATCCTGCTGATAAAGATGTTGCAGTCTCAATAGGCAGGGTGTTGGGAAAAACATCTGTACCCGGTGCCTGCCGACTCCACCCCTTCGGGGGCTGCGCCAGATTGTCCCTGCACCCGAGATGACCGAGGCGATAGCCAGGACAGTCAGCGATCTGGAAATGCCGGGGGAGGGCGCATCTCTTTTTCAATCAATGCCGGCTGGGTGTATCGTCCTCGTGAAATATGGTGTCAGGGAAATATGGTGTCAGAGCACATTTGTTACTTATATTAGGATTAAATGTGCTCTGACACCATTTCTTCCAACGGGCCGCAGCTTGTCCTCTTGCCAGCCTGACAGAGTTGCACTTACCTATTAAATTCACGGAATGATATATAGTTGGTCTACTCTTAATGGATTCATCCTGCGCGGAGGAAAATGAAATGCGCTGGCTTACCCTGATTCTCGTTCTCGTATGCTCCAACCTGGCGTTCGCTCAGGAAACCGGCCTGGATCGCAGCGAAGTCGCCGGCATCAAGCAAAAACTGGTGACGGTACAAAAGGCCCTGGGCGGTGATCCCGAGGGATATACCCTGGAATCGGAAGATTTCAACTTGCCCACCGAATTCAATCCGGCCCAGGACGGAAAATTCTGGCCAATCACATCAGGCGTTTCCTTGCGCTTCGGTGACAAGACTTCCAAAGACAGCCAGGCCAGCGCCGAACAGGCCGGCGCGGATTTCCAGGCCAAATATGCCGCCGCAATCGCCAGTGGAGACTACGGGGCCATGGAGAAGATGATGGAAGAAATGCAAGCGGTGAGTCAGCAGGCCGCGGCGGCGGCGATGGCGCCACAAAAACAGCCGATGACGGTTAACGTCCAGTTCAATACGGGTGGCGGTACCGGCATCGATCCGGACGCCGTGGTGTTTGAGAAGGCCGGAGTCATTGCCATCAGAAAGAAAAAACTGAACGACGAACACGGGACACTATGGGTCTATATCGACCCGGTGGCGCTGAAAGACACTACCAGGCTTTCCAGGATAGACATGAATATACCCAGCGACGGGGTAACGAATAAAACTGGCGTCTTCAACATCACCATCCAGGCGGACGGCACACTCTCCGATCTGGAGGCATGGGCGCACAAGATGGACATGGATGCCATGCTCTCGGTAATCGACAGCCGGTAACTGGCATAAAAGGGGGCGAATACATTTTCTGACTACATTAACAACTGAAAAATGTATCCGGCCCCTTTTATGCCTTCAATACTCTGACCCCTTGAACCCCGCTAGGATGCTTCTTTACCGATGAAGCGACTCCTTCATTACACGCTATGCACGATGATGGTGCTGACTACGACCAACGCAGGCGCTACGGGTGCGTTCGGCCTGTTGCCAGACCGGGGCGATGCGTACTTGAGCTTCTACCTGGACAACGATCTGTTCGCCGGCAATGACGAGAACTACACCAATGGCGTTCGCATCGCCTGGATCTCGGGATCTCGCGATCCGGAGCAGTTCGGTGCAGTACAGCGCGGCCTGCGCAAACTGACCGGCGATGCTGAGAGTCTGAGTCAGTTCCAACGTATTTCGGGATTTCGGGACCTGGCAAATATCGAGTACAACTACGGGATCTCGATCACCCAGCTGATGTTTACACCGGAAGACCCGGATGCACCGAAATCGCCTCCAGGCGAGAGCCCCTATGCCGGCTGGGTGGGGCTCGGCATTTCCCTGCACGCCAAGGACACCCATGCCCTTAATTCAGCCGAGCTCAGCATCGGAACGGTAGGTCCGAATAGCCAGGCCAGGAAGGTGCAGGACTTCATCCACGACCTGAAGGGGGTCGAGCGGTTCAAGGGCTGGGACAGTCAGATCCCGAACGAACCGACGCTGAACCTGTTCTTCAGCCAGAAGCGGCGTTTGACTTTTCTCGAGTCCGAATGGGGCAGATATGCGGTGGATGGTTTTAGTGAGTGGGGGATCGGGCTCGGCACCTTCCGAACCGATCTCTATCTGGGTGCGCTCACACGCTTCGGCTGGAATCTGCCGGTGGATTTTTCCGATCCCCGATTGTCCCCAACAGCTTATTCACATCAACCCTTCAAGATCGATCGTAGAGAAAGTGGCCTATGGTCTCTCTATGGCTTGCTCGGCCTTCGCGGGTCTGCCGTGGCTTATGACATCACCCTTGACGGTCCGGTGTTCAGCAATTTTGATACAGGCGTCACCAGGGAACCTTTTGTCGGCGAACTCTTCGCAGGCCTTGGCGTACGTTACCGGAACCTCGACATTACGTATGTGCAAACCTACCGCAGCCATAGATTCAAGGAGCAGAACAGGTCTGGCAGTTTTGGTTCCATTGTTGCTAGCTATCGCTTATGACGCCATAGGTAGAGCCAGCCTTACGCTTTACCATTGAAGCCTGTGCGAACTACTTCGCGACATCTGTATCCGAAATATGAAGCGCTGAATCTCTCCGCGCTTCGCACCGATAGGTCGCCGATAATCCCATAGGCCCAATGGGTACCACTGCCAGGTTGCTGAAGATCTACATCTACGGTTATCTTGATCATGCTCAGTCCAGTAGACGGCTTGAGCGGGAGGCGCGGCGTAATGTTGAGCTGATGCGGCTAACCGGGCTGTCGGCGCCTGACTTCAAAACCATAGCAGATTTCCGTGAAGGCAATGGCAAGGCCATCCAGAAGGTCTGCTGTGAGTTTGTATTGATCTGCCAGCAAGCTGGAGTTGTTTGCAGACGCAGTTTTGCAATTGATGGTTGGATGCCAGTGCCAGGTTGACAGTGCGCGGAAAGCGTAGCACGTATCAACGCACTCGATCAGAATGCTTTCCTGCCTGGCCCCGCGAAGTACCAGAAAATCAGGCCGATCAGTGGCAGGAGAAGCACCACCAAAGACCAAACTAATTTTTCAATAGCCTTTGCCGAACTTTGCAGGATCATCACAATTGCAAAAATGTCCGCAATCAGAATTATAAGACCACCAATTCCAGTTAAATCCATAGCGTCCTCCAACTGTCGATTATTCAGAATCCCATTCTAACCTTGAAATGATGCAACGATAGATTGTTGAATTCCCGGAATCGGTGTGCGCCGTACAAGCGCGGTAATGTCCTCAGCGGCGAGGATTCTACTGCAGACAACAGTTGCACATCCTATTTCGTGAGTCGGGGATACCTGGTGAAGTTTTTGCTTTACTCACTGGTTCCGGTCGTCATGCCTGCTGCGATGTTTCTCATGCCGGCGCTCGTTCTCACGACGTTCATCCTGGTCTCGTTTGGGCTCGAACTTGTACTGGGAGTTCGGCCGGAATTTCTTTTGATGGTCGTGCTGCATGGAATACGGCTTGTCGGTAGCTATCCGTAGTGGCACACGCCCGCGATTGTCCAGGTGATAACGTGGAGGAAGTTCCCTGACGCGGTACCAGCGGTCTCTGTCAGGGTAGTAGTAGTACCCTGACGAGATATTAAAATAGACGCGCGAATCGGGATAGTAATAGTAGTCGTACGGGTCATCATAATACGATGATCCGTAGGCGGGCTGTCCTTCCCGGTAATGCGTGGCGCAACCGGCCGCGGCGATTACTGACGCCATAACCAGTAGCAGCTGCCAGACTCGAATCCTTTTGAGGGTGTTCATCCGTTAGCTCCATACAGTAACAAAATTAACATTGGTGCATGCCGTACTTGTGATCGTGCCGGTAGGTTACTCCTCCTGAAGGCTGGCAGAAAGCGCAACGGCACAAGTCAGGGGGGGTTGGGGGAGTATGCAGTCTTGAGGGGTTAAAAAACCGCCAGCAGTCCGGACAGGATTCATGTCATCCGCAACTCGGCGACGCTCTGGAATTGGCTGACTACGTAGTAGGACTCAACCTTCAGTTGCAGCAAAACGCAGTCGGCGGCGGCAACGAAATCCCTCAGTTCCGGATGTTTGCGAAGATAGAGCTGCAGCAGTTCGGCTCGCAACTCCCTGTCGACCTCACTGACCACGCCCTGGGCGGAGATGGCCACGACATCGTTATAATCGAGCGACTCATTGGTGCGATTGTCGATCAGCAACGATACGCGGGGGTTCGCCAGCAGGTTTGCGTGTTTCTGGGTAGCCCGGTAGGTCGCGAACACGATCCAGCGCAAGTCAGGTGTGACGGTGAAGGACATCAAGCTGGTGTAGGGTTGCCGGTCATGCTGGGTCGCCAGCACCCCTTGAGCCTGGGAATCCAGTAGGGCTCGAATGGTCTGTCGCATTTGCTCAGGTGTTGTCATCGAAAAACCCGTTGCGGAATTGGCTGTCTGGGATCGACCGCACGGGCCGGCCCAACCAGGATGAGGGGTGCTGTGTATTCTACAGTTAAACCGCTCCTGTTGAGTACCATCCAAATATGACCGAGCTATTGCACATTATTTGAAGCCGCATCAGTCTGGCCATTACATTGAAGCCATAGATTGGCTGCAGTGATTTGGTGGGTCAATTTTTAGTGTAAACAGCACAACACTTGGATTGAAAGTCTGGAATGTCGAAAGTGGATGTGACAGTAAAACCACCAATGAAGAGAAGGTGAGTGTCACATATTCAAACTGGTGAATTAATGGTGCAAGCAAGCCGACACATCCTTGTGCGGGCTCAACTGGATTACTGGCAGAGTTACTTGTTACCAACCGGTGCTGCTGGTTGTACGGGTGCAGCCGCAGGGGGAGCATAACCATACGGAGCACCATAGGAGCCAGGATAGCCGCCACCATAGCCAGGACCACCATAGCCGGGACCACCATAGCCATATCCATAGCCAGAGCCATAACCACGACCACGCCCGTAACCACTGCCGTGACCGCTTCTGCTCATGCTGAAGTCCATATCACCGAAGCCATCGCCCCAGCCGTCACCCGAGCCGTTATTACCCCAGCCATTACTCCACGGACCACCACCGCCCCATGGACTCCAGGCCTGTGCTGCCGTGAAAGGAATCGCCATGGCACCGGCAATGGCGGTTGCAAACAACGTTTTTGTCAGTTTATTCATATTTACTACCTCATCATGTTTTTTATATGCAATAAACATTGCATAGATTGGTTCCCAGGTGTCCTGCAATCATCAACGGAGGGAGACAGCCGTCGCTGATTCAACAATCAAGCAATATCAGTCGGTTGGAACGAAGACGTTACTTGCGATCGCTGTCGGCCATTGTATCGGAGTAGGTCAGAGGGGGATGGGAGTGCGCGCTTACCAACCAAAACCCGCGGGCTCATTATCAGCTAAGGCAGACAAAGACTCCACGTAGCCATCAGACGCGCAAACCCTCCCTTGCCAGTGAGGTCGTTGCGCAGCGTCTCCCACCGGGCAGGATCGAACGGATCCCGATACAAACGCGCAACCCAGTCCGCCAGCAACACGGCCGCACGACCCTCTGCATCAGTCTCATCGCCTGCAGGAAGTCCGGCGCTGTGCAGATATCCTGCCACCACGGTCGCGTCGTCGTAGCCCCAACGATGGAGTGCCACTGCAGCTACCCCTGCATGATAAGTCGTGTCCTCGGGCAGACTCGATTCGGCCGCCGAGGCGACGGGATTGAGTGCAGCCGGCAACTCGGAGAAGTGCATGCCGGTGAACAAGGTTTGCACGTGCCTCGCGAGTTCAGCCGTATTTGCGGCATGCCAGAAGTTGAAGACGATCGTTCGCCGCGGTCGGGTGACCTCGGTGACTCCATGGTGCGAATCGGCGTGTAGCAAAAAGCCGAAGGCTTCGTTGTATCCTGGATTCACTCGATAAACCGGTGTGCCATCCGGCTGTGCGAACAGCTCGAGCACACCGCCGTGCTCGGGTTGCCACTGGCTATTGAGCTGCACGACCAGTCGGGCGATCTCATATCCCAGCAGCGGCCGGTCGCTGTGCACACCGATGCGTTGTCCGGGCAGCATCCGCTGGGCCGTGATTTCAACCCTGTCCACGAGTGGCAGACCGGTGATTTCCCGCATCCTGGCGACCACGCTGAGCCGCATATCTGCCGGGATCTCCCCGGTCACGTCGCGGAGGGAACACTGGTAAAACGCCCCATCCCGGTGCTGCCACTCCCCGGCCACCGAAAATGTCCGCTCAAGCGCTGCACACTGCTCCAGCGAAAAAGCGGACGTCCAATGGAAGAAGGGAAACGGGTAATCGTGGCGGCCAGGCTGCAAAAGCAACGGACTAAGCTCCGATGAAAAAACTTGTTGAATTAGATATCGGGTTCAAGGGGTCAGAGCGGGTTCAAGGGGTCAGAGTGCTTGAACCTTCTCCTTGAACCTTTGAAGGCCTATTCAAATACTCTGACCCCTTGAACCTCGAACTGTATGCCTGATGGTTAACAGATGCCTTCTTCGCCGGACGTGCCGAGCCAGAACCTCAGGTTCTTGTCGAGAAATTCATCCCAGGGCATGTAATGTGACCCGTCACACGAGAAGGTCAGACCGATCAGGCCATTGAAGATATTGAGCATCCCCGAGCGCAGGTAAATGGTTTCGTCCATGAATCTGAGGTCGCGGAAACAGCGCAGTATCCGGGGGACGGCATCTTGAGGAATTTCTGCATCGGCAGGATAGGCCCACCGGGGATAGGTCAGGCAGAGATCGGGGTTACTCAGTTCCTCGATGCCGTGAATTCGAAAACGATACGGGTCTTCCACCGACCAGAGCGTGGCGCGGGAACTCGAGAAGTGCAGCTTGGCGTGGAAAATTCCGTTGACGGTGATCAGCTCGGCGAGCAGGTCCAGTACCAGGTCGATGCGCTCGTCCATCGGGCTGGTCACACGTGCCTGATGGAAAAGGCCGGAGCGGATAGCAGGATCGCCCTTGAGTTGCATCCACTGGCCTGGTTGCGTGCTCAGGGCTTGCGTGGCGGGCAGTTCGCGCAGGTCGAAGTCCGCCCCAAGATAGCCGAGCCGGCGGCCATTGTCTGCCTGGATAATCTGCACGGCCGTCAGGGAAGGACGCCGGGCATTACGGCTGATGTAGGCATCGGAGAGCGAGAATGCAGCGCCGGCCAGCGCCGTGGCAAGATAGGGGCGATTGCTGCGGTCACGTCCGTAGTGTTCTTCCAGCAAGCCGTCGCGGGATGCGTTGGAGGTGATCTGGTGTGACTGCTCATCAAGCAGGTACAGGTACTTGCAGTAGGGTAGTTCGGTCAGCCCATCCATCAGGCGGGCCTCAAGAGTCTGGCGATCCGGCCACACTTGTCTGCAGTCGCCCGCAATCCGGATCAGCGGTGCAGACAGCCAGTCCTGCAGGATGCGACGCTGGCGGTCAATGGATTCCTGTAAAGTCTCATTCATTACATTAAGATGAACAATTTGACTGGCTCCCCGGGACGGGCTCGAACCGCCGATCTGGTGATTAACAGTAGCAGAAACACTTTATTATGGCTAAAGAAAGTTGAGGAGTGCCAAGGTCTTTTCTGGGGACCCTTCGGACTGAAGTTGTTAGGAAACAGAAACACGCTTGATGATGAATACATTGAGCAGAGCCCCTGCGACTGTCCCCCATCTCCGGCCTACGTCCGAATTAACTCTTGAACAAATGCTGGGAGACAGCTTTGACGCCATGTTAAATGATAACTATGGTAACGGGCTCTGCCTGAAACCGGTCTCGAGCCCGAACTACGCAAGCAACTATCCGTATCTCGTGGTCACGACCGACGCGGATGTGATAGCGGATCACAACGCCATCTATAATGGAAATTGCACCCTATTTACACAGCAGTTCCTTCAACAACACATTGCTCTTCAACAGCCCTTGCCGCTTCCCACCGACCCGGCAGCGTGCTGGCGCGAGCAGAGTGCGGCCGGCGGTCTGGTGCCCGCTGAGCGGTCTTGTGACGACAAAGGCGAATCCTGCAGCGGGCAAACGCCAACGAACTAGCGCATGGGAGATTCCCGCACGCCTGACCATCCCCGGCAGCCCATATGGATTACCGACGGTACGGAGATACATTTCTTGAGTTGGCAACGAAGCATGAATGTCCAGTTCATGCCTATTCATCGCCAACCACATCCATCTGCCGCATACGCTGCTCAAGCGCACGTTGAATTACTGTTATTGGGTAATGCGCTGTCGTTCAGTTTGATTCTGGCTACATAAGGGTTATGCTCCCGGTATCCCCTGACAACCAGGTCGCCTGTGTTGACCAGATCATTTCATCGCACTGCAATAATATATTCGAAAGATCAAGTGTCCGCGGGCTGTTAATAACAGTAAAAGCATCGCGCATGTACTGGTCTTATATGATGGAAACCCATTACTTCGCAGGCATAGCGGACGCGGGCATCGCCCGGCTCCGGGAGGCAGAGCGCGCCCACACGGAGGCTGTCATGTGAACGCGAAATCATCTCCCGCTGCTACCACACCAAATCCTTTGCTGGCGACGCCCCACGCCAGGCCGGCAGAGGAGATACTTGCCGTTTTTCAGAGTTCGCCGAACGGCCTTAGCCATGTTGAAGCGGCCGCCCGTCTGCAACACTACGGACGCAACACCCTGCCGACGGCTGAACCGCCGGGCATTGCCCGTGTCTTCCTGCATCAATTCGCCAGCCCGTTGATCTACGTGCTGGCCGCTGCCGCCCTGGTTTCACTGGCAATTCGTGAATGGTCTGACGCCGGCTTCATCTGCGCGGTGCTGTTGCTGAATGCCATTATCGGCACTGCCCAGGAATACTCCGCCCAACGTGCCGCGACGGCCCTGCAGCAGCTGGTCAGTATGCGCAGCCGGGTCTTGCGCGAGGGCGATGCCCATGAATGCGATGCACAAGAGCTGGTACCCGGGGACATCGTGCTGCTGGAATCAGGTGAGCGCGTGCCGGCCGACATGCGCCTGCTTACCAGCCATAACCTGGAAGTGGATGAGTCCTTGCTGACCGGTGAATCCATTGAGGTGTTCAAGCGTGCAGACGAGCTGCATCCGGTGGATAGCCCGCTTGGCGACCGCCTCAACATGGCCTTTGCCGGTACGCTCGTTAGCCGGGGACGCGCCCGCGGCATCGTCACGGGCACGGCACTGCATACGGAACTTGGTCGCATTGCCTCCGCCGTACTCGGCAAGCCGCCCACCAAGGCACCCTTGCTGGTGCGGATGGAGCGGTTTACACACCGCATTGCCATACTGATCGGGGTCATTGCCTTGCTGATGGCGGGTGTGGCACTGAGTCGCGGCATGGCGCTGGACGAAATCTTCCTGCTCGCCGTGGCGCTGGCAGTGTCTGCTATACCGGAGGGCTTGCCGGTCGCACTTACTGTCGCGCTGGCCATTGGTATGCGGCGCATGGCCCGACGGCATGTCATTGTGCGGCGACTGCTGGCGGTGGAGGCGCTTGGTTCCTGCACCTTTATCGCCACCGACAAGACCGGCACCCTGACGGTCAATCAACTGACGGCGTGCCGGATTGTCTTCCCCGGCCAGGAGCAGTGGGAGGTCACCGGCAACAGCCTGGAACCGGCAGGCAGCATCCTTACCCCGCAGGGTGCACCGTTGCCGGATGAGGAGCACATACTCGGGTGGCTGTGCCAGGCGTCGGTGTTGGCCAACGAGGGTTTTCTTGGGCATCGCAATCACGGCTGGGTCCAGCACGGCGATGCCGTTGATATTGCCCTGCTGGTGATGGCACACAAGGCTGGCGTGTCGCAGGCGGAGGCCGTCAATACCATGCCGGAGATCGCGACCATCCCGTTCGAATCGGAGCGCCTGTTTTCGGCGAGCCTGAACGGCAAGGATGGCGTGCTGCATGCCTTTGCCAAGGGGGCGCTGGAACGCCTGCTGCCGATGTGCAGCCACATGGCTGCAGCTGGCGGCACGTTGGCGCTGGACCGTTCACAGGTGGAACAGCAGGCACAGGTGCTCGCCAGCCAGGGCTTTCGTGTCATAGCGCTTGCGGCCGGCGCTATAGAACTGGGGCCGCAAGAGGTGTTTTCCGAGGAACACCTCAGACAGCTGACATTGATCGGGCTGGTTGGCCTGATCGACCCGCTGCGGCCCGAGGCGAAGGCGGCCGTGACGGCTTGCCGGGCGGCCGGCATCCGGGTGGCGATGGTGACCGGTGACCACCCGGCAACGGCCTTTGCCATTGCCAGCGAACTGGGGCTGGCGACCAGCCTGGAGGAAGTCGTCACCGGGCCGCAACTGAAGCAGGCAACAGATACGGCGGCGATGGACAAGTTGACCAGGGGGGGGCGGGTATTTGCCCGTGTGGAGCCGCAACAGAAGCTCGACATTGTCCGCTCCCTGCAGCGCAACGGGCACTTCGTTGCCGTCAGTGGCGACGGTGCCAACGATGCGCCGGCATTGCGTGCGGCCCAGGTAGGTGTGGCGATGGGTAGAAGTGGCACCGACGTGGCCCGCGAGACCGCGGACCTGATCATCACGGATGACAACTTTGCTTCGATTGTGGCCGGCGTCGAGGAGGGGCGTATTGCCTACGCCAATGTGCGCAAAGTGATTTTTCTGCTGATCTCGACCGGGGCCGCGGAGCTGGTGCTGTTTGCCCTGGCGTTGCTGGCCGACCTGCCGCTACCGTTGCTGGCGGTACAGTTGCTGTGGCTGAACCTGGTGACCAACGGCATCCAGGACGTGGCGCTGGCGTTTGAGCCGGGCGAGGGTAACGAGCTGCGTTGTCCACCGCGACCACCGCGCGAACCGATTTTCAACCGCCTGATGATCGAACGTGTCGTCCTGTCGGCGCTGGTAATCGGTAGCGTTGCATTTCTGCTGTTCCAGTCACTGCTGCAAAGCGGTTTTTCACTAGACCAGGCACGCAACGGGACCTTGATGCTGATGGTGCTGTTCGAAAACATCCATGTCTTCAATAGCCGCTCGGAGAGCCTGTCGGCATTCGGGCACAACCCATTGCGCAATCCGCTGTTGCTGTTCGGGACAGCGGCGGCACAGCTGATTCACATCGGCGCCATGTACACCCCGTGGATCAGCGACGTCCTGCATATCCAGCCGATAACGCCGCAACACTGGCTGATTTTGCTTGGCCTGGCGTTAACCGTACTGGTCGTCATGGAACTGGACAAGGCACTCCGGTCATGGCTGGTGGCACACCGCGGACAAGAACAGCAGGTGGACTGAGCTGTCATTACTTCTCCGGATAGCCTTGGCCCGTCAGTTAAACGAACAGCCACGCTAAACCCTGGAGTTCGAGACGCCGGCTGAGCGATTTTATGCGTGTGTTGCGTCGACCGGTTTAAGCCGCAGCCGAAAGTGTGCGTACAGATTGCTGGGTGTGAATGTCCGGAGTTGCGGCATTACCGCCACTGTCATAGGGGCCTGGAACGGCAATTGACGGCTCGATCTCTGTCATTTAGTCGGGCCTAATATAAGAAATCGCTAAATGGCGCGGTTCGTAGAGAAGCGGACATTCAGAAATTCTGCTTGTATGACTTGAAAGTACTGTAAGCAGACCTACAGGGGGCAGATGCGGATCGACTGCCATCGACCCAAAGACGAAGAAAGCGTTTGGATATATATATCTGCCGGGTGTAGGCTGTATCAACTTACCCCTCTTGTTTGCTCCCACAGAAATTCAGTCAGGTGAGTGCTGCACAGCACGATCACGGTCAGCCAATAACAATAATGTTCTGGCTGGAATAACAATTAAATTTCGGAGAGCATTGCCATGAAGAAATCACGCCTGATCGGTGCATTGAGCGCGGTTGTCTTTACTGTTATCTCAATGTCATCCCATGCGGCGCTGTTAGGTCGTGACCTGGACGGCGACCCGACTACC
>CAJQOV010000143.1 GCA_905480065.1 uncultured Gammaproteobacteria bacterium
GGGGTCGGTGTCATTTATTGAGAACAAAAAGGGGTCGGTGTCATTTATTGAATAGCTGTAGCAGAGGTCGGTTACTAGAGCTCGATTGAACAAAAAGGGGTCGGTGTCATTTATTGTGCAAAAAGAACTGCAAAAAGGGGTCGGTGTCATTTTTTTATTGGAACAAAAAGGAGTCGGTGTCACTGCTGTCCCAAAACTCCCTCTCCCTCCGGGACGACTGCATGGATGCAGGAGGTACGAGTCCAGGGACGGACTCGGTAGAGCGAAGCAGGAGCAGAGCCGAGAGTAATGCATGGAGCAATTACCGAGAGGGTTGGAGAGAGGGGATCAAATAAAACTGGCTGCCTGATTTATATCCCCTCATCCTGTCCTTCTCCCGGAGGGAGAAGGAACGCCCTGTTTATTTTGTGGGGGTTGATATTCATGTCCACCTTGCAGGGAACAAAAAGGGGTCGGTGTCATTTATGAACGAACAAAAAGGGGTCGGTGTCATTTATTGAATAGCTGTAACAGAGGTCGGTTACTAGAGCTCGATTAAATGACACCGACCCCTTTTTGTTCTCTAGAGCTCGATTAAATGACACCGACCCCTTTTTGTTCTTTTTGTTCGCTTGAGAGAGCTACGCGAAATAATAACGCCACTGTGGCAAGCTGATACCCCATGAGCGAACTGAAACGGTCTCTGGGCCTGCCGCTGCTGCTGTTTTACGGCCTGGGCAATATCCTCGGTGCCGGTATTTACGTACTGATCGGGGAAGTAGCCGCTGAGGCAGCCCTGTACATGCCGGTCGCGTTCCTGACGGCCTCGGTCGTTGCCGGTTTCAGCGCCTTTTCCTATGCCGAACTGTCGGCACGTTTTCCGTTTTCCGCCGGAGAGGCGGTCTATATCCAGGAAGGCTTTCACCACACGGCCCTGTCACGGCTAACCGGACTGTTGATCGCCGTTGCCGGCATGGTGTCTGCCGCAACCATTGCACGCGGCTTCTATGGCTATTTTCATGACTTCATCGTGTTACCCGAGCCGCTGGTCGTGGCAGGCATCATCCTGTTGCTCGGCCTGCTGGCGATCTGGGGCATCTCGCAATCCGTCACTGCAGCCGCCCTGCTGACCCTAGTCGAGATCGCCGGACTGCTGCTGGTAATCTGGGCCGGCCGGGATGTGCTGGGCAGCCTGCCTGCACACCTGGACTCCCTGCTACCCCCGCCTGCAGCATCGGCATGGACCGGCATCCTGTTCGGCGCCTTTCTCGCCTTTTACGCCTTCATCGGCTTCGAGGATATGGTGAACGTGGCAGAAGAGGTAAAAAACCCGTCGTTCACCATGCCGGCTGCCATATTGCTTGCCCTGCTGATTGCAACCGTGCTCTACAGCCTGGTGTCCCTGGTTGCCGTGCTGGCACTGAACCAGGATGCGCTGGCGCAAAGCACGGCACCACTGGCCGACGTGCTGGCTGCAACATCGACGATCAACCCGGACATCGTCAGCGTTATCGCCATGCTCGCCATCGTCAACGGCGCGCTGATCCAGATCATCATGGCATCCCGGATCTTCTATGGCATGGCCAGCAGGGGCTGGATATGGGCAGGACTGGCAACCGTTCACTACCGCACCCGTACACCGGTGCGCGCCACCTGGCTGGTAATCCTCATCGTACTGGGCCTGGCATTGCTGTTTCCGCTGGGGGCATTGGCCCGTGGCACCAGCCTGCTGGTGCTGGTGGTCTTTGCCCTGGTAAACGCCGCGCTGATTGCCGTGAAACGCACTCAGCCGGCAGCACCGGGAATCCTGAACATTCCCGTATGGGTGCCGGTTATCGGATTGCTGACCAGCGTCGGTCTGACCCTGTTTCAGCTACTGTCGATCGGGTAATCAATCAAAGTACCTGCTGCCACAGATAGCGGGGAATGCACAACGCCGGCATAGCCATCAGCCACGGGCAGAGGTCATCGTTGTTCTGATGCAGTGCGCACCTAGTGCTTGCGTGCCTGCACGGTTTTGCGCATGGCATCCTGGAATGTCGACATCAAGGCGGCCGTGGACACACCGATCATCAGCATACCGTTGATGGCCTCCAGCGGGCCGAGCAGTTTGTGCCCGGACGACATCACGATATCACCGTAGCCGAGGGTGGAGAAGTTCACCACCGAATGGTAAAACGCTGCGCTGAATAACTGGAATTCGCCCAGCAACAGGAACAGCAGCGCCCAGATCGCCATCTGCGCCAGGTTGCCCAGCACCAGCAACAGCATCACGCCACTGATCACCGCGAGGCTCGACCAGAACGACGGATTGTTCACCTGGTCATTGTGGTTCCTGTAGTAGCGTAACGCCACGACAACCAGCACCGACTGCAACAGCAGGCAGACAACCATGGTGGGCAAACCAAGCAGGAGGTTCATCAACATACCGGCATCTCCGGATTTCGTGAGCAGGGAGTTACCCGGCTGATGCGACGTGTACGCAGGTACTCCAGAAAATACACCGCCAGCACGGCATAGAAGGTAATCGCGAAGAACAATCCCATGCGCACGGCAAACGCCATATACACATCCTTGCCATTCGCACTGTCCTCCACGGCGGGACCGAGCAGAATCAGCATGGTGATCGCCACGTTCAGCCAGAAGGACGCGGGAAACCGGCTGGGGATGAGCCGGTAGAGCTTGCTGGAAAAATACACGCCGAACAGCAACATCAGCCAGAAGAACATCCACAGGTTGGTGCTGATACCGAGCAGGCCCCAGAACAACACCGCGAAACAGCCGGCGAGAAAGGTGGACCCCAGTAATTCCCGGCCGGCGCTGCGCGCGTCGATCAGGGAACTCTGCTGCGCCAGTGATACCGACTTCATGAGGATCGGCATGTACATCAACGGATTGGTCAGCGCCACGAAATACACCGGCAACACGATCAAGGTGGCGCGCAGGGCTACCCAGGTGGACTGTTCCGCGCCGCTTTGAGGCGCCGGTGGCTGCTGGTTGTCCGCGGCATCTTCAGGAAACCAGGGGTAGACCAACCAGCTGCAGACAATACTGATCACAATCGCCATAACCAGTGCCTGGATCACCGCGGTGGCGAGCACGAAGCTGACCATTCCGGCAACGGAAATCATGGTGAAGCCGACAGTGAGCAGCGCGCCGACCAGCGCCTTGCCCAGGTTGACCGTGACATAGGAACTGAAATAGAGGCCGAGTGCCACGATCAGCAATGCCACCACGGGATACTCTTGCAGCAGTGGTATCAGCATCAGCCCGACACCCAGCGTACCCAGCACCAGCAGGACCAGGCCAAACAGGTTCTTCACACCGACAGGCGGCCCGGGTTTGGACATGAGCATGAATGCGAACAGCGGGGCAAGAAACGCCAGTGGCATCCGCAGTGCATAGGCACAGGCCAGCGCCAGCGCCGTCGTCAGACTCAAGCGGAAGATGCGTCGCGCCTGGAGCTGCATGTCAGTATGAGACGATGTCAATACGCATAGGAGAGCCAGCTCAACAGGCGGATGTAACCCTTACCCAGCAGTTCCAGCAAACCGTGTCCCTCGGTGTAGGCAATCACCGATGCCTGACCGCCCACGCGCAGGAAGTTTTTCAGCTCCTCGTAGCGGGAGGGATCAAAGCCGATTACCACGGGAAAGCGCTGCGCCTGGCGCAACCAGTCACGATTGTTCTGTAGCGTCGGCAAGGTGCCAGGCGCCGGCGCCTGGCCAGCACTCACGCCCAGACCGATACTGCGCACCTCACCTGGAAACACCCGGCCGGGTAATGCGTCTAACAGTATTTCCACCGGGCTGCCGGTGCGCAGATGGCCGAGATTGTTTTCGGTGAACTCGGCGTTAATCCAGACCTCCTGGATAGCGATCAGGGTCATGACCGGGCTGCCGGTCCCTGCGAACTGCCCCACGTCGGTGCGCAGGTCGGTAATGATTCCGCGCGAGGAGGCCTTGACGGTGGTGTTCGCCAGGTCGAGTTCCGCCTTCTCCACCGCGCTCAAGGCGGACTTCAATATCGAGTTCTCCTCGCCGCTGCCTCCCATCTGCTCGATGGCGCGCTGAATTTCTGCCTTCGCCGCGTCCACTTTTGCCGTGGCCTGGGCCAGCGAGGACTGTGCCATCTCCAGGCGCCGCACCGAGATGGTCCCCGGGTCCTCGCGATACAGCCGTTCCAGCCGCCCGGCATCCTGTTGCGCCTTCACTTCATTGGCCTGTGCCGCACGCAGATTCGCGCGCGCCGTCTCGACCCCGGCGCTGCCGGCACCTACCTGCCGGCTGGCATTGTCCAGGTCGGATTGCGCCCGTTTCAGGGCAATCTCGTACTGGGAGGGATCGACCTGGAACAGCGCCTGGTCGGAATCCACTGCCTGGTTGTTGCTGACCCAAACCTGGGTCAGCACACCCGCGACCTTGGGTGCCACACCGACCACGTAGCCCTGCACCCGCGCCTGCGAGGTGTACGGTGTGAAACGGTCGGCGAGCAGGTACCAGGCCAAACTGCCCAGGATCAGCAGCACGATGGCCAGCGTCCCTTTCTTCACGGATGCGGCGGCAGTGTTTTGCGCGGGGCTGTCCGGTTGCGGACTGGTTTCCTGTTCTTGATCATTCATGCCTTGAAATCCTGTAAGTGGTTACTGGGCTGACCGGGGGCTTTCCGGCAAGGGCTCGGTAAGGACATTGCCCCAATCGGTACGCTGTTGCATGTCTTCCCGAACCAGGTCCGGAATCACCTGTTCGATGGGTGTGGACAGCCAGCCACCGCCGAGTGCCTTGTACATGCCGATGACCGCACTGACATGACTGCCCTGGTTGATGAGCCGGCGTTCAGCTTGCGCAAACATCGCCCGTTGTGCATCCAGCACCCGCTGAAAGTCTGCGTACCCTTCATGGTAGAGCTTGTTGGCAAGCACCAGTGCGCGCTCCGACGCATTGACGGAATCGACCAGTATCACCTCTTGTTCCCCGGTCTTGACGATGCGGATTGCCGCGTCGTCTATCTCGCGCGCGGCTTGCAGGACGCTGTTCTGGTAGCTCTCGATCAACTGTTGCAGACGCGCGTCCTGGATGCGCACGTTATTTTCAATGCGGCCATAGTCGAAGATATTCCAGCTCAGGTGCGGGCCGATCGCCAGGGTGCTGGTATCCGGGCTGCCGTTCACGCTATTACCCGACCAGCCGATGCTGCCCAACAGCGAAATGGCCGGATAGAAATCCGCCTCGGCGATACCGATCTGCGCCGACTGCGCCGCAACCTGCCAGGCCGCTGCACGCAGGTCCGGCCGGCGCAGCAGCAAGCGCGCCGGGATATCCTGAATGCTGACCGATTCGATGTTCGGCAACTCGTCGGTCAAGGACGTAGCGGCGAGCTCCGGCAAGTCCCCCGGTGGGCGTCCCAGCAAGGCACACAGGGCATTGCGGATGGTGGTGCGGGTAATCTCCAGATCAGGAATCGTGGATAGCGTGGCCAGGTATTGCGTTTTGGCCTGCTGCAGGTTCAGTTCCGAGTCCTCGCCGCTGCGAAAGACCCGCTCGGTAATTTCGTAACTGCGCTGCTGAATGGCGGCATTCTCACGGGCAATCGCGATACGCAGCTCGGTGGTGCGATAGGAGAAATACAGGTCGGCCACCTGCGCGCTGAGCAGGACCTGCGCATCCTGCTGATTGGCGATGGAGGCAAAGAAGGCGGCGTCGGCGGATTCGATGCCGCGGCGGAAACGCCCCCAGAAATCCAGCTCCCAGCCCAGATTGAAACCTGCCTGGTAACTGACCAGGCTCTGATCATCATTCGCCAGCGCCCCACCATGTTGCCGGGTGTTCACATAATCGACCGCACTGCCGAACTGTTGCAGTTGCGGATACAGGGTGCTGTCCGCGACGCCCAGCAGGGCCCGGCTTTCCAGGATACGCAGCCCGGCGATGCGCAGGGATAGGTTGTCCTGCCGGGCCGTTTCGATCAGGCGGTTCAGCACCGGATCGTTGAACAATTGCCACCAGAAGCGCAAATCGACTTCGGTCTTGCCTTCCCGGGTATCGACCTGGCCGTACAGGTCGGGTTGCCAGCTGCTCAGCCAGCTCACCTCGGGCTCGCGGTAGTCAGGCCCCAGTGTGGTACAGGCATTCAGCGCAAGCGCCCCGCACAGCAGGACCAGGCGCTGCGGTAACATGCCGGCAAGATCCGCTTTGGAACTGCTCACTCGCCGGTCGTCTCCGCGGGTGCGGCTTCGGCTTGCAGCTGCGCTTGCGTCGTGGTTTCACCCTGTGCCACCCACTCCATGAAAATCTGGTAGCCAACGGCCAGCAGTACCGCGCCGATGAACAGGCCGATAATGCCGCTGGATATCATGCCGCCCAGCGCACCGAGCAGAATAACCGGCATCGGCGCATCCACGCCCCGGCCGAGCAGGAGTGGCTTGAGGAAGTTATCGGCCATGCCGGCGAGCAGCAGGTAGACGGTGAAAATCACGTTGCTCATGGTGGAATCGCCGGCCCACCACAGATAAGCGATTGCGGGTAAGCTGATGAGCAGGGCCGGCAATTGCGCAATGCCGAACAGCAGCACGGCTATTGCCAGTATGCCGGCCGCCGGAATACCGGCCCAGATAAAACCTACCCCCAGCAGTACGGCCTGGATAAAGGCCACACCGATTACCCCCGTGGCCACCGAGCGAATCGTTGCGGTAGAGAGGCTGTGCAGTCGCAGCCCCGCCGCCGGCCCGGCCAGGCGGCTGAAGATTCGCTGCATGGCCATGCTCCCTGACTCACCAAAGGCCAGCATGATCCCGGCGATGATCAGCGATCCCAGAAACTGTAAAACACCGCCCGCCGTGCTCGACGCCAGCATCAGCAGGTACTTGGTGAAATTGGTCAGTTGCGGCCTGATTTCTTCCAGCAGCGCTGGCAAATCGCGTGCCGCCAGGCTCCAGGTATCGTAGATCTTGTTGCCCACGAGTGGCCATTTTGCCACGGCGGGATCGGGCTGCTTGATCACCAACCCCTGGTCCTGGAAAGCGGCATGCAAGTCGTGAACCTGGCCCGCGAAGGAACTGCCGAGCAGCACGATTGGCACCCCGATCAGCACGATCCCCAACAGCACGACCAGTGTAGCAGCCCGGCCCTGTCGACCTCCGCACCGCCTGGCGACCCGCTGATAGAGGGGGTAGACCGCAACGGCAAGAATCAACGCCCACAGCATCAGCGCCATGAACGGCTGGAAGATACGCGCACAGATAACCACCAGGAATGCAATGATGCCGAGACGGATCAGCATGTCGGTCAAATCCCTGGAGAACAGTTTTCTGGCCATTTCATCGTTTAGCTGCATCGGGTCATATTCTCCCTGTGTGGTTGGATTACTGCCGACATGTCAGCCACCGGCTGCGACCGCAGTGCAGCCAGCTGACCGGCATGGTCTCATGATGCATGAAGTCAATATCCACTGATCCGGTAACCGGATTGCAGAGTCCCGCCGGCACCGCGCTCGCCATCCGGAATCAAAAGCTTGCGCATACCCGGCAGTTGCCCCCGAAAGCCGCCCCGGCAAATGGCCTGCCGATATGCCCTGTCAGGCGTACTCCGGGGCGGTGGTCCAGTGACCTGCGAGCGCCTGATTATGGCCACAATCATACCGCGGGTCGGCCAATTTCGGTATCTGGTAAAAGTCTGCGCTGCTGGTATCTAACCCGTCATCATCCGCGGCGTCACGCGCGCTTCGCTATCACCGGCGTAACGGGAACAAAAAGGGGTCGGTGTCATTTTT
>CAJQOV010000144.1 GCA_905480065.1 uncultured Gammaproteobacteria bacterium
GCGCGATCGCGCCATGCTGGAACTGTTGTATGCCTGTGGCCTGCGCGTGTCGGAACTGGTTGGCCTGCTCCCGGAACAGGTCAACCTGGTACAGGGTGTGGTGCGGCTGACCGGCAAGGGCAACAAGGAGCGGCTGGTGCCGCTGGGCGAGGATGCGAGCGACTGGCTGCAGCGTTACCTGGACGATGGCCGTACGCCACTGTGCCAGGGGCGGATGGTGCGGGAGCTGTTCGTTTCGCGCCAGGGGCGGGGCATGACACGCCAGACCTTCTGGCACCGGCTGCGCCAGTATGCGCAACAGACCGGCATCCGCAAACACCTCTCGCCACACACCCTGCGCCATGCATTCGCAACGCATTTACTCAACCACGGCGCGGACTTGCGCGTGGTGCAGATGCTGCTGGGCCATAGTGACCTGTCGACCACGCAGATATATACTCATGTGGCACGTGAGCGCCTGAAAGACCTCCACGCACAACACCATCCACGCGGTTGAGCCGGCGGGTGGAAACTTTGGCGGCTGGCATGCTGTCACACCCTGACATACCAAAACAGGAAAACGATTCATGATGATCAAACGTCTGGCTGCAATACTCGTGCTCATCCCCGGCCTGTACCTGGGTGCCGCCCTGGCGGCGGAAACCGCCACCGACACGGTGATCCGTGCCGCGATCAAGAAAATCCTGCCGCTTGCCTCGATCGACGAAATTACCCCTTCGCCCATGGCCGGCTTGTCCGAGGTGGTTATGGGGGCGAACCTGTATTACGTCAGCAATGACGGCAAGTACATCATCCAGGGCAGCATGATCGACCTGAATACCCGCGTCGATCTCAGTAACGAGCGGCTCAAGGGGGTGCGTCTCGGCCTGCTCAAGACGATTGACGAGAAGGACATGATCATCTTCCCGGCCGGCGAGCAACGCCATGTAATCACTGTATTCACCGATATCGATTGCGGCTACTGCCGCAAGCTGCACAAGGAGATCAAGGAATACAACAACCGCGGTATCACGGTGCGATACCTGTCCTTTCCGCGCGCCGGTGCCAACTCACCTGCATTCCACGAGGCAGAGTCGGTCTGGTGCAGCGAGAATCGCCAGGATGCAATGACCCGGGCCAAGCTGGGCGAGAAATTGCCGCTGACCAAGTGTGACAACCCGGTGCTCAGGGAAATGGAACTGGGCAGTCAGATGGGCGTGACCGGCACGCCGTCGATCTTTATGGAAAATGGCGATCTGCTGCCGGGTTATGTGCCGGCCGCCAAGCTGGCCGCCGAGCTGGATCGACGCTCCTTGTAGAGCAGCCGGCAAACCGGCACGCGACAGGCCCGCGTAATACGCCCCTGCTCACTCAGTACAGCGCGGTAAACATGCGGCGCCGGTAGATCCCGGCCAGTTCATTGTCCTTGCCCAGCAGGTCAAACGACGCCAGCAGCGCCTTGCGCCCGGCATCGTCATGGAAGCCGCGATCATGCTGCAGCAGGTACAGGAATTCATCCAGTGCCGCCTGCGTACTGCCGGACAGCAACAGCGCGGCACCGAGCCGGTAACGCGCGGCACTGTCGGACGGGTCGCTGACGATTCGCGCCTGTAACTCCGCGATATCCGCATCTGTACCGGCCACGCGCGAGAAGTCCAGCACCGCGCGCACCCCCAGTGCATCACTTTCATTGCGTACCTCGTACGGCATGGCGTCCAGCAAGGCCTCGGCCTGGTCCAGTTGCCCGGCACGTATGCTCATGCTGGCGTAATCCAGGGTGAGCTGGTGGTTGTCGGGTTCGCTGGCATGGGTTTGCGCCAGTAGCGCCAGCGCCTGTTGTGTTTGCCCGGCACTGAACAATTGACGCGCCTCGCTGCGTACCGGGTCGGAAGTGCGCTCGATGTGGCGGTCGAGCAGGATGCGCAGGGCGGACTCGGTTTGTGCGCCGGCAATCTCCTCGACGATCTCGCCACCCTTGTAGATGCGCATGGTCGGCAGGCTGCGGATATTGTGCTGCTGCGCCAGCTGGCGTTCCTGGTCGGTGTTGATTTTTGCGATCACGAACTTGCCGGCATATTCCTCGACCAGCTTGTGCAACAGCGGCATCTGCATCTGGCAGGGTCCGCACCAGTCCGCCCAGTAGTCCACCAGCACCGGGACTTGCCGTGACCGTTCGATGACCTGGGCCTGGAAGGACTCAATGCCTACTTCAGAAATATTCGCTAACTCGTTCATAACAAATGTAATTAGATTACCGGTTTGTGTCGATGGATGATTGTACCGCATCCAGCCACAGCAGTTCAGCGCAGGCGGTGAACAGTACCCCCGCGCGCACCGCGCGACCGGGCCAGAGTCGTTCCGCCGCCGTGGCATAGCAGGCAAGCTGCGCACGGTAGTCATCAACCAGCAGCGCCATGTTGCTCGCGTCGGCCTGCCGGTGGGTCTTGTAATCGATGACCAGCACGCGCTCTGCGGTGACAACGAGGCGATCGATGACACCGTACACCATGCGGATGCCGTCCAGATATTGCACCGGCGCCTCGTTATACGCCTGGGTAAAGTGTGCGGCATCGAACAGTTGCGCAAATGCGGGATGACTGACGATGCCGCGCGCTTCCTGCCACCAGTCGCACAGCTCGCTATCGTTCGGGTCGCGCTGCAGGCGGTTGGCAATATCGACCAGCAGCTTGTCATGGGATGCCAGCGGACTGCGCGTAACGTGATCGAGCATCAGGTGGATGGCGATACCACGCTCGCGGCCATCCGCGTCGGTGTGGGTATGTTCACTGGCCAGTGCCAGCCGGCTGGGTGCAATCGGCCGGTCGCGCGACGCGGTCGCGACTGGCCGCGATAATGCCGGTGCAACCTCCACCGGCGTGTCTGTGCTGGGCGTTGCCGGGTCGGGCGGTTTGCGGGTGCCGGACTCGAGCACCGGGTAGCCCGCATCGCCAGGCGGGGCGTCGTCGAGCGCGGCGGCCAGCGCGCCATACCAGCCGGTATTGCTTGCCGCCGGCTTCGCATTGCCGGAAATGAACAGGTACTGGCGCGCCCGCGTCAGTGCGACGTACAGCAGGTTGGCATCTTCACAGTTCGCAGCCAGCGCCCGCTGATCCAGCAGCTGCTGCGTGCGGCTGTCACGCTGCCTGCTGCCTGCCGCCAGCAGCATCAGTTGTGGTCGGGTCGCGTCCTGCGGCCAGTCGACGCAGGCGCTCCAGGCCGAGCGATCGGTGCGCGATCGGGCGGCATCGGCAAGGAATACCACCGGCCGTTCCAGTCCCTTGGCCGCGTGCACCGTCATCAGGCGCACCCGGTCGTCTTGGCTGTCGTCCGGCGCACTCTCGTCCGGCTGGTCCCGGTCGGACTCGCGCAGTCGGGCGAGCAGGTCGAGAAAGCGTGGCAGGCTCGGGTAGCGGCCGTTGTCGAGCTCCAGCGCCAGCTCGATCAGGCGCGTGAAGCTGGCGCGCATGCGGGGCAGCAAGGTGGCGTGGAAGGCCGCTTCGTAGCGGCGCAACACTTCCCCTTCGTGGAAGATGCGGTCGAGCAGGTCATGCACCGGCAACTGGCCGGCCAGCGTGCGCCAGTGCGCCAGCAGGCCATGAATCGACCGGTACGGTTGCGTGCCGGCTTCGGCCAGTTCGGCAAGCCGCGCATACCAGTGGCTGCCGTTGTGCGCTGCCAGCGGCCACAGTTGCTCGCTGTCGAGATCGAACAGGGGCGAGCGCAATACCTGCGCCAGTGCGAGGTTGTCATACGGGGAAATCAGGCAGTTCAGCAGTGCAACCAGGTCGCGCACCTCGAGATTTTCCAGCAACAGGCCGCGGCTGGCGCCGAGACAGGGAATGCGGGCCGCGCGCAGGGCCTGTTCGTAAACCGCGGCATGGGTGCGCTGGCGCAGCAGGATCATGATGTCGCCGTAGCGCAGGCTGCGCACCTTGCCGTCCTGTTCCACCGTGGCACCGCTCGCAAGCAGTTGCCGGATGGTGTGTGCAATCTGGCGGCCCTCGTCGAGACAGGCCGGGTTGGCTGCCGTGCTGCGCGGTTCGTGCAACGGGTTGCGCAGCGTGCCGCACGGCGCGACTGGAATATCGGCGTCCGTGCCGCTGCACAGGGGCAGCAGGCCGACCCTGCCGTAGACGTCGCGCAAGTACGTGTCATGCGCTGCAAACTCCGCCAGCAGCCCGGTCATTTGCGGCCCGCTGAAAACCCGGTTCACGCAGTCCATGATCGCGCTGGCCGAGCGGCGCGAGTGATTGAGCGGAAAGCGCCGCGCGTTGCGATGCGCTTCGAGCCAGCCGGACGCCGTTTCCAGCAGTGCCGGGTTGGCACGCCGGAAACTGTAGATGGATTGCTTGCGATCACCGACCAGGAATACCGAGCGCTCGCGACCGCTGTCGCCGGACGCAAGTTCCTCCAGCAACGGCTTCAGCAGGCGCCACTGCGTCGGGTTGGTGTCCTGGAATTCATCGACCAGCAGGTGATCGATGCGCGCATCCAGCTTGTACTGCACCCAGCTGGCATGCTCGCTGCGGTTGAGCAGCTCACAGGCCAGCCATTCGAGATCAGTCAGATCAAGCGTGCGCTGTTCACGCTTGATGCGCTGGTAGTGCGCCAGCAACGCACTGCCGGCGCGGTACCAGGCACTGTTCAGCGCCAGGGTGTTGCGGCGCGCGCGGGCATCGATGAGCGCGAGCACTTCATCGCAACCCTGCTGGTGCAGCTCCAGGTAGCGTGCCGCGCGTTGCTCGCCCAGGCGCTTCTGCTGGGTCGGGCTGGACTTGCGCTTGCGCGCTTCGTTCGCGCCGGTGAGATAGGCAAGGCACACCGCGTCGAGGAAGTCCGCGCCGTGCAGCTGTTGTGCCAGTGCCTGGTCAATATGAGCGGCGAGTTGTGCATCGGTGGCGGTATTTGCGTGCAACAGTTGCGCAAAGGCCTGGTGCCGCGCGCGCTGGATGTCGTTCGGGTAACCGGCCAGCGGATCAACGGCGGGATCGATAGCGAGAAACTCCGCGAACGCGGCGCTGGCAAACTCCACCGGCTCGGCAGCATCCGCCGTCCAGGCCCACCAGTCGCTGCGCTGGGCAAGCAACGAGAACAGCGCATTGCTGGCATTCTCCAGGCTGTCACAGAGTGTTGCCAGCGTGTCGAGCGCCTGCGTGACCGGATGTTGCGGCCGGCGGATGCTGTCGGCCAGCAGGGCATCGTAGGCGGCCTGTTCCAGCTGCCCGGTTTTTTCCACCAGTTCAAACCCGGGCGTGACGCCGGCCTCGAGCGGGAAGCGCGCCAGCAGGTCATTGCAGAAGGCATGGAAGGTCGTGCAGCGCAGCCGACGCGGATTGCACAGCACGGTTTCATACAGCTGCGCTGCACGTTGCATGCTGTCCGGGTCTGTTTCGATCCCGGCCTGCTCCAGCTGCCTGGTACGATCTGCTTCGTCAGCGCAGGCCAGCTCGCGCAGCCGCTCCATGATGCGCTGTTCCATTTCGGCCGCGGCCTTGCGCGTAAACGTGACGGCCAGGATGCTGTCGGCGCGCGCACCGGCCAGCAGCAGGCGCAGCACGCGCGTGACCAGCAGCCAGGTCTTGCCGGTGCCGGCCGAGGCGTGCACGCTGGCATCCCGGCGCGGATCGGTGGCCGCCAGTGACTGGTTCGCGCTCATGGCTCGGGCCACGCCGGCTTGCGACACAGGCCGTCCATCTCGCAGTACTTGCAGGTATCCGCGTCACCCCAGGCCGGCAATGGAGTGCCGCTGGCAATTTCCGCCAGCACCGTATCCAGGCGCCGCAGCACGGCGTGCGACAGTTCGGCAAGCGTCTCACCTTCCAGCTGACTGCCGGTCCAGACCGCGTTCCGGTTGTTGCGCTTGCCGATCAGCAGGTATGCGACGGCTTGCGGCATGCTGTCAGCGAGCAGTGCATAGGAGGGCAGTTGCACCGCCTCGCCGGCATCGATGGCGTGCTGGTCCGGCGCGCTGCCGGTCTTGTAGTCGATGATCAGCGCACCCTCGCTACCGCTGTCGATGCGGTCCATGCGTCCGGCCAGCGTCCGGCCGTCGGCCAGCCGGCATTCACCGTCGCGCTCGCCGGCCAGGAAACGCCACCCGGCCTGGTGCCCGATCAGCCACTCGATGTACGGTTCAACCAAAACCAGCCAGCGCCGCAGCCAGGCGCGGTGTTCGAAGTTGTCTTCCAGCTCACGCGCAAATACCTGGCGTGAGACCTGTTCGAGCTGTGCTATGGCTGTTGCGCGCTGCGCCTCCGCCAGCGGTTGCGGCAACGGTGCGGGGTAACCCTCTTTACCCTGGTGAAATACTTCCAGCACGCGGTGCACCAGGCTGCCGTACGCGGATTTTTCCAGCGCCTGTTTCACTTCCTCGCGCGCCTTCAGGCGCAGCCCGCTGGCGGCAAAGAAACGGTACGGGCAATCGATCAGCGTGCCGTGCGCGCTGACCGACAGTTCGTCCGGCAGCGTGGCGGCAGGCATGACCACGCGTGCTGGCGTGGTCGGGCGTGGCAGCGGCAGGGGATGGTGGCCAGCGACACGCGTGTCCGGGTGATCGACCAGCGTGGCCAGCTCGCAGTCTCGCAAGTCGTGTTGCCAGGCCAGCTGGTGGAACACCTCGAGGCGCGCCAGCCAGGAGCCGGGCGTGCGCTGTTCGCCGTCCTGCTCGCGGTGCCAGGTGAGCAGTACACGCGGTGCGCTTTCCAGCAGCTCACGGAAGCGTTGCAGTTGCTGCTGGTGACGCTCCGGCCAGGCCGGCAGGCCGAGTTCCGCGCGCACGCGGTCGTTGAAGAACGGTGTGCGCGCCGGTGCCGGTGGCAGGTACTCGCTGTCACAGGCGCCGATCACGATGCCGGCGAAGCGGCCAAGCCGCGCCTGCTGCAGGTTCAGCAGCCACACCGGGCTGCTGTCCAGGGCGGGGCGGAAGTCGTGCTGTTCCAGTGCGCTGCCCAGCCAGGCGCGGAAGGTAGTCCAGTCCATCTGCAGGTCGCTGTGTACGGCGGCGTCGTGCAGCAGGCGCCATTCCTGCTGGATACGTTGCCCGGCCGAATCCTTCGTGAAGGCCTGCCAGATACCGACTTCCGTCAGGCTGGCCTGCAGCTGCTCCAGCAACAGCGCCGGCGCGTGCGTACCGGCCAGGCAGTTGCGCAGTGGCTCGGCGGCGTGATCGAGCCGGTTGAGCAACTGCTGCAACTGCGCAGCGGTTGCCGCGCTCCAGGACTTTTTCAGGTGCGCCTGGCGCAGGTCGATCTGCTGCCGGTAGCGTTGCAGGCTGCGCCCGATGTTGCCGTGCCGCACGATATCGGTCTCGAAGCGGAACACGCAGTGATCGAGCGCATCACGATCCTCGTCCGGCAGGGTGAACGGCGACTTCAGCGTGTCCAGCAAGGGTTCGTGCGCGAAGTCCTCCTCGACGGTCTGCAGCCAGCGTTCCAGCGCAGCGGCGGCGCGGGTGGTGGACAGCGCCCAGCCGCCCGGATCCTGCAGGGTAATACCGGCGCGCTCCAGCAGTGCGCGCACGCGCCGCCCCAAGCGGCGGTCCTCGGTGACGATGGCGACGGGCTGGAGCCCGTCGAGCAGCCAGCGGCGCACCTGCAGGTCGATGGCGCGCGCCTCCTGTTCCGCGGAGCCGGCGGCAAAGCTGTGCAGGTGTCCGGCCAGCGGCGGTTCCGGCTGTGCAGTACGCGCGCTGATTGCGCGTGCCTGCAGCGTGCGATCCGCTGCCCAGAACACGGCATCCAGCGTGGCGCCGGCCGGCGCCTGCGCACTGTCAGCGAGTACTGCGCTGTCGAGGCGTTGCTGCCACGCGCGCTCAGGTGCCACGCTGCCTGCCAATGACCGGTGCAGCAACAGTTGTCCGCGACCGGCATCCAGGACGCTGCCGATCCATTCAGCCTCGGCGGCCGTGGGTGTATCGATGCCGGTCACATAGAGGTAGCGCGGATCCGGTTGCGCGCGTTGCCCGGCGAGCTGTTGCAACAGGGCGGCGCCGGGATCGAGCAGATCGTTCGCCTGCAACTGCTGATGCCAGGCCTGCCACAACCGTTGCACAATGCGCGCCTCGCGATCGAACGGTTCCGGTGGTGTGCCGGCCAGGCCGTAGGCGGATTGCAGGCGCCGGGTAAAGTCGCTGAGGCTGGCGTCGACCGGTACGCGATGCAGGGTGAGCTCGTCGAACAGCGTGATCAGGCTGTCGGCCAGCGTCCACGGGTCCTGCTCGCCAAAGATGTCGGGGTGCTGCTGGATCGCCTCGACCAGCAACAGTTCGCGGCGCGCCCGCCCGGGGATCCGGGCCGCCACCGGGACCTGTTCGGACAGCCAGTGCTCCGGCGTGCTGATGCAAGGGCCAAGCAGTGCGCCGTGACCGCGCTGCTGCGCCGCGTCCAGCAGGTGGCGGCGCAGCTCGGCCGCAAACAGCAGGTTCGGCAGCAGCACCACACAGCCGGTCAGGTCGGGCAGGGTGTCGGCCTGTGCCACGACATGGCGTGCGGTACAGGCGAGCAGATCATCCTGGCAGGGGTACAGGATGACGGGCGGGTTCATGCAATCAGTCTGCGGTGCGATATGCCGGCTCAGCGCTCCAGGTATTGCAGCTTGTCGGGTTTGTCTTTCCAGTCGTCGGCGTCGTCCGGCGCCGGTTTCATCTGGGTGATGACCGGCCAGTTGCGTGCCAGCTCGGCGTTGAGTTCCAGGAAGTGTTCCTGCCCGGCCGGCAGGTCACCCTCGTCGAAAATGGCGCCGATCGGACATTCCGGTTCGCACAGCGTGCAGTCGATGCACTCGTCCGGGTCGATGACGAGAAAGTTGGGCCCTTCGTGGAAGCAGTCGACCGGGCATACCTCGACACAGTCCGTGTATTTGCACTTGATGCAGTTTTCGGTGACGACGAAAGTCATGGTTCACTCCGCTTGCCGTGAATTACGGCAGTTTCTCAGAAAAAATATGTAACTTGCTGTTTATCGTAGCTATGACAGTCCACGCCGCTGGCGCCAGGGCAGTATAACCGGAAACCGCGCCGATTATGAATGCAGTTCCTGCGCGGCCAGCTGTTGCAGCTGGTAGAGCGCCTGCAGTGCATCGCGCGGGCTCAGACTGTCCACGTCGAGTTCCTGCAACGCCGTCAATGCCGGGTGTTCCTGCACGGCCTGGAACAGCGGCATCTGGGCCGCGGCGCTGCGCCCGGCATCCTGGCTGTGCTGTTCCAGTTCCTGCAGCCGTGCCCGTGCCTGGCGGATCACCGCTTGCGGCACGCCGGCCAGTGCCGCCACGTGCAGGCCGTAGCTGCGGTCCGCCGCACCCTCACGCAGCGCGTGCAGAAACACGATGCGATCGTCGTGCTCGGTGGCATCGAGATGCACATTGAGGATGCCGGAATAGAGTTGCGGTAACTGCGTCAGTTCGAAGTAATGCGTGGCAAACAGGGTATAGGCCTGTACGCGCGTGGCCAGGTCAACCGCGCAGGCCCAGGCCAGCGACAGGCCATCGTAGGTGCTGGTGCCGCGGCCCACCTCGTCCATCAGCACCAGGCTGTGGCGCGTGGCGTTGTGCAGGATGTTCGCGGTCTCGGTCATTTCCACCATGAAGGTGGAGCGGCCGCCGGCCAAATCATCGGCGGCGCCGATGCGCGAGAATATCCGGTCGATCGGGCCCAGCGTCGCGCTTGCGGCCGGGACATAACAGCCGATGTGCGCGAGCAGCACGATCAGCGCGGTCTGGCGCATGTAGGTGGATTTGCCGCCCATGTTCGGACCGGTGATGATCTGCATGCGGCGGCTTTCATCGAGGCGCGTATCATTCGGGATGAACGGCTCGTCCAGCATCTGTTCGACCACCAGGTGCCGGCCAGCCTCGATATGGATGCCGGGCCGTTCGTCCAGCTGCGGGCAGTTCAGGTTGAGGCTGCGACTGCGCTCGGCGAAGTTGGCCAGCACATCGAGCTCGGCGATACCCTCGGCACAGCGCGCCAGTGGCTCGAGGCTGGCGGTCAGGGTATCGAGTAACTCTTCGTAAAGTGATTTTTCCAGTGCCAGTGCACGCTCGTGCGCGCTCAGCACCTGGTCCTCGTGCGCCTTCAGTTCCGGGGTGATGTAGCGTTCCACGCCCTTCAGGGTCTGGCGGCGCTGATAGTTCTCCGGTACGTGGTCGGCCTGCAGCCGGCTGACCTCGATGTAGTAGCCATGCACGCGGTTGTAGCGGATCTTCAGGTTGCTGATGCCGCTGCGCTCGCGTTCGGCCGTTTCCATGGCCAGCAGGCATTCATCGCCGTGCTCGCTGAGCCGGCGCAATTCGTCCAGCGTGCTGTCATAGCCGTCGGCCAGCACACCGCCGTCGCGGATCAGCAGCGGTGGCTGTTGCTTGATGGCGCGTGCCAGCAGCGCATGGGTGTCAGCGTGTGTGCCGGTCTGCGCAGCCAGTTGTCGCAGCCGGGTGTCGTCGCAATCCGCCAGCAGCGTTTGCAACTCCGGCAACAGGGCGAGGCTGTCACGCAGTCCGGACAGATCGCGCGGCCGCGCGGAGCGCAGCGCAATGCGCGACAGGATGCGCTCGATATCGGCGCAGCCGCGCAGCAGGTCATGCAGCGGATGGTCCAGTACGCTGTCCAGCACTACGGCAATGCTGGCATGGCGCTGGCGCAGCAGGGTGTGATCGCGCAACGGCCGATTCAGCCAGCGCCGCAGCAGGCGGGCGCCCATCACGGTTGCACACTGGTCGAGTACGCCCGCCACGGTGTGTTCACGGCGACCGGAGGGGGCCTGTTCCAGTTCCAGGTTGCGGCGCGTGGCAACGTCCAGCACCAGGCTGTCGCTGCGTGACTCGACGTGCAGTCCGCGCAGGTGTGGCAGTGCCGTGCGTTGCGTGTTCCTGACGTATTGCAGCAGGCCACCGGCGGCGCCAATCGCGACGCTCAGATGTTCGCAGCCGAAGCCGTTCAGGTCACGGGTACCGAATTGTTCATTGAGCTGGCGTTGTGCGCTGTCGGTTTCGAACAGCCAGGGTGACAGGCGGCGCAGCTGGCGACCGGGTTCCAGCGCGGCAGGCGGGGCGAGTGCCTCGTTGACGATCAGCTCGGCGGGACGCAGGCGGGCGATTTCCCCGAGCATGGCTTCCTCGCCGCTGACTTCCTGCACACAAAAGCGGCCGGCGGCGAGGTCCAGCGCGGCGATACCCCAGGCCTCGCCGGACTGGTGGATCGCGACCAGCAGGTTGTCCTGGCGTTCGCTGAGCAGGGCCTCCTCGGTGAGGGTGCCCGGCGTGATGATGCGTACCACCTTGCGTTCCACCGGCCCCTTGCTGGTGGCCGGGTCGCCGATCTGCTCGCAGATGGCGACCGATTCCCCCTGGCGCACCAGCCGGCCCAGGTACTGGTCAACCGCGTGCACCGGCACGCCGGCCATGGGAATACTTTCCCCGTTGGATTTGCCGCGCGCCGTCAGCGTGATATCGAGCAGTCGTGACGCGCGCTGGGCATCCGAGAAGAACAGCTCGTAGAAATCCCCCATCCGATAAAACAGCAGGATATCGGGGAATTCTGCCTTGATGCCGAGGTACTGCTGCATCATCGGGGTGTGGGCGGGTGCGGTCATGGCGGTGAAGTTTACCGTATCGGTAATTGCTTGCGCAGTGTTCATTGCACGGCGGGAAAGGTCGCTGCTATCGTGTACCTTGACTTGCTTGCAAGGTGCATTACTGCGCTGCAGCAAATCCGGGTGGCCAGTCAGGCACAGAATACAATTTTCATGTCATCCCCGCGTGCTCGGGAATGATGCAATGGAATGACGAGGCTTCTACGCGGCGGTTTCCGGGTTCCCGCCCCACGCCTTCATGGGCAGGTGCAATCTCGGCGCGGGAATGACGGCCTTGATCAGAGGTCCCGCGAGCGATTGGCGGAGCGCTGCATGGCCTGGAGGTGTTTGCATGGCGGGTAACCGGGGAGTAACGGGAAAGGCGCATGTCCGAGTTAGGTGATCTCTCAGAAAAGCTGGGCAAGCTGTTGCTTGTACAGAAAAAGTTTATTGCGGTCGCCGAGTCCTGTACCGGCGGCTGGGTGGCCAAGTGCCTGACCGACGTCGCCGGCAGTTCCGGCTGGTTTGAGCGTGGCTTTGTCAGCTACAGCAACGCCGCCAAGCAGGAGATGCTCGGGGTGCCGGCCGCCACGCTGGAGGCGCATGGTGCCGTCAGTGAGCCGACCGTGCTGGCCATGGCAGAGGGCGCGTTGCAGCACAGTCATGCCGGCGTGGCGGTGGCGATCAGTGGCATCGCCGGGCCCGGGGGGGCAGTGCCCGGCAAGCCGGTCGGAACGGTCTGCATGGCATGGTGCGAGGCAGGCGGGCGCAGTCGCGTGGAGACCAGGCAGTTTGCCGGTGACCGCGCTGCGGTACGGCGCCAGGCGGTACAGCATGCACTGGGCGGATTGCTGGAACTGCTGCAGGATGGCTGAACCCACCCGGCGGCTGTTTTTTGCCCTGTGGCCGGACGCACCGACCCGTAGCGCACTCGATAGCGCCGCGCTGGCCATAGCCGGCAAACGTGTGCGCCGGATCCCGGCAGCAAACCTGCACGTGACGCTCGCGTTTGCCGGTTCTGTGGATGCGGTGGTGCAGTCCTGCCTGGAAACCGGGGCGCAGGCCATTCAGTTGCCGGGATTCGAGCTGTGTATCGATGTGTCCGGTCACTTTGCGCGTCCACGCATCCAGTGGCTGGGTCTGTCCCATACCCCTGCTGCGCTGTGGGAACTGGCAGGTGCGCTGCGCAAGGCGCTGGCCGGTTGCGGTCTGGAGCCGGAAGCGCGCGCCTTCCACGCGCATGTGAGTATCGCCCGCAAGGTGTCCCGGCCGTTGCCGGCGCGCCCGTTCGAGCCGGTGTGCTGGTCAATCGGCGCATTCAGCCTGGTGGAGTCGGTCAGCTCTGCGGCCGGGGTACAGTATTTGCCGATTCGTACCTGGAAGCTGGAGGGGCAGGCGGCATCTATGGGATAATCCGCGCGTCCGGCATACCAGGGAATGGGTTGCCATGATCACTATCCGGAGGAATTTAATGGACGACAACAAACGCAAGGCCTTGAGCGCGGCACTGGGGCAGATCGAGAAACAGTTTGGCAAGGGCGCGGTGATGCGCATGGGCGATGTCGGCGCGGTGCGCGAGGCGGAAGCGATTTCCACGGGTTCCCTGGGACTGGATGTGGCACTGGGCATCGGCGGGCTGCCGCGCGGCCGTGTCGTTGAAATCTACGGGCCGGAATCTTCCGGCAAGACCACGCTGACACTGCAGGTGATTGCCGAGGCCCAGAAGCTGGGCGGTACTGCGGCGTTTATCGATGCCGAGCATGCACTGGATCCGTTGTACGCCGAGAAGCTGGGCGTGAATGTCGATGAGCTGCTGGTATCACAGCCGGATACCGGTGAACAAGCGCTGGAAATCACCGACATGCTGGTGCGTTCCGGTTCCGTGGATATCGTGGTAGTTGACTCGGTGGCGGCACTCACACCGAAGGCGGAAATCGAAGGTGATATGGGCGACTCGCACATGGGCCTGCAGGCACGCCTGATGTCACAGGCCTTGCGCAAGCTGACCGGCAATATCAAGCGTTCGAACACCATGGTGATCTTCATCAACCAGATCCGCATGAAGATCGGTGTGATGTTCGGCAGCCCGGAAACCACCACCGGGGGCAACGCGCTCAAGTTCTATGCCTCCGTGCGGCTGGATATCCGCCGCATCGGCGGCATCAAGAAGGGTGACGAGGTGATCGGCAACGAGACCCGGGTCAAGGTGGTGAAGAACAAGATGGCGCCGCCTTTCAAGCAGGTGGAGTTCCAGATCCTGTACGGCGAGGGCATCTCGCGCGAGGCGGAACTGATCGACATGGGTGTGCAACACGGCATCGTCGAGAAGTCCGGCGCCTGGTACTCGTACGGCAAGGATCGCATCGGCCAGGGCAAGGACAACGTGCGTACCTTCCTGCAACAGAATCCGGATATCGCTGCTGAAATCGATAGCAAGCTGCGGACACTGCTGCTGGTCAAGCCGGTGCGTCCGAACGCCGAGGCAGCAGAGGCGCTTGAAGCCGAGGCCTGAGGCGACCGCGGCCGACATCCGCCTGGTCGCCATGGACCTGCTGGCCAGGCGCGAGCACAGCGCATCCGAACTGACCCGTAAACTGCTGGCCCGCGGGTTTGAGGAACCGGCGGTCGCCACGGTGCTGCAGGCGTTGTCTGCGGAAGGCTTGCAAAGCGACGCCCGGTTTGCCGAAACCTTTGTTTACTCGCGCATCCAGCGCGGCTCCGGACCGGCCAAGATCCGCGCCGAGTTGCGCGAGCGCGGCGTAGCGGACGTCCTGATCGGTGACTGCATGGAATCCTCGGCCGGGGAATGGCTCGAGCGGTTACGGGAAGTACGTGCAAAAAAATTCGGCCCCGACTTGCCTGCCGATTACCGGGAG
>CAJQOV010000145.1 GCA_905480065.1 uncultured Gammaproteobacteria bacterium
AATGATTCCGTGCTGGAATCAGGCTGCCTGGTCGAGCTGTTGCTCCAGCAAGGACTGCAGGTAGTCCAGGTCCGGGATCACGGCCTGTTCGTTGCCAATTTGAACCACGCAGCGAATCGCCGGCTGTTCACTGGCATGAAATTCACCAGCGGTGTCTGCGCCGAACTGGATCAGTCCGGGGAGACCGGCCGTCACAATCGCGTAGTTGCTGATGGTGCTGTCCGGGCGCACCGAGTTCACGATCATCAGTCGCGAAAATACCGGGTTAGAGGCCACGTTTATTCCGCACAGGGATTCCAGTGAAATCACCGCCACATCCTGGCCACGCCATTTGACATGGCCCAGCAACCACTCGGGCGCGCCCTCGACCCCGGCCGGCTTGCGGTAGCTGCCGATTTCCGCGACTGCGACATTCGGCACCAGCAGGTTCATGTTGCGCAACGGAACCCACAGGCTGCGGATTTTTTCCTGGACGATTTCCATGACTTTCCTCGGTGCAGCAGCCTCAACCGGAAGCTGCGATCGTGTTGACTCCAATGATCTCCTGGATGGACGCCAGCAGCTCGGATTCCTGGTACGGCTTGCCAAGGTACTCACTGACCCCGATCTCACGCGCACGCTCGCGATGCTTGTCACCGGTACGCGAGGTAATCATGATGATCGGCAGGTGGCGCAGGCGTTCGTCGTTGCGCATGTGTGTGGCGAGCTCGAAACCATCCATGCGCGGCATTTCGATATCCAGCAGCATAATGTCCGGTAACGTTTCCTGCAGCTGCCCCATGGCGTCCACGCCATCCTTTGCCGTGAGCACGTGATAACCGTTGCGTTCCAGCAAACGGCTGGTGACCTTGCGCACGGTAATCGAATCATCGACCACCATCACCAGCAGACGGTCATCCTGCTGCGGCCGGATGGCGATCTCGCCGGGCTGCGCCTGGGCATTCATGCGCGAAATCGCGATCATGTCGAGAATCAGCACCACCCGGCCGTCACCCAGTATGGTTGCACCGGAAATACCCTCAACGGTGCTGAACTGCACACCAAGCGGCTTGATCACCACCTCGCGGTTACCCAGCAACGCCTCGACCTGCATACCGACACGCTGGTCACCGATACGGAGCAACAGCACCGGAACCTGCTGGCGGGCATGATGCAGATCCATGCCGCCGGTACCGAGCAGTGTACCCAGGTGTTTCAGACGATACTGGTTACCGGCATAGCCGAAGCGCTGGTCTTCGCTGTGATAGCAGGCAACCAGCTCTTCAGGGAATACCCGGACCACACCCTCGATACTTCCCAGCGGAACAAAAAAGTTCTCGTCGCCGGCTGACACGAGCAGTGCCTGGTTGATCGCCAGCGTGTACGGCAGGCGTACGGTGAATACCGTTCCCTTGCCGGTTTCGGAATCGATATGCAGGGAACCACCGAGTTGTTTCACCTCGCTGTTTACCACGTCCATGCCCACACCGCGCCCGGAGATCTGGGTGACCTCAGTGGCAGTACTGAAGCCGGTCGTGAGGATGAACTGCATGACCTCATAATCGGTCAGCCGGGCATTTTCAGCCATCAATCCACGCGCAATGGCCCGTTCGCGAATGGCAGGCAGGTTCATTCCGGCCCCGTCATCGGAAATACGCAAAACGATTTCCGGGCCTTCACGATCAAACTCGATGCGGATGTTCCCGCTTGCCTGCTTGCCGGACCCGGTGCGCACATCGGGAGATTCAATTCCATGCGCTATGGCATTGCGAATCATGTGTTCCAGCGGCGCAATGATCCGGTCTGCCACGGACCGGTCCATTTCTCCGTCGGTACCCTGCAACTCCAGCTCCACCTTCTTGTCCAGTTCGCGCGCGGTCTGGCGCACGATCCGGCGTAACCGCGGCGCCAGTCCAGCGAACGGGACCATGCGGGTGCGGATCAGGCTCTCCTGCAGATCGGTATTGACACGCGACTGCTGCAGCAACAGCGTTTCCGCGCCACGCGTGGTCTGCTCCATGATTTCCTGCAGACTATGCAAGTCGCTGACGCTCTCCATCAGCGAGCGCGACAGCTGCTGCAGGTTGGAATAACGATCCATTTCGAGCGGATCGAAGTCCTCGTTACGACCATCCGATTCCTGCTCGAAGCGGTACAGGATCTGTGCCTCGGTCTCCATTTCCAGCTGGCGCAGCTGGTCACGCAGGCGGTTGATGGTCTGATCAAGCTCACAGAGGTTGAAGCGGTAATTGCTGACCTGCTGTTCCATGCGCGATCGATAGATGTTGATCTCGCCGGCATTGTTGACCAGGCTATCGAGTACATCTGCGTGAATACGCACCTGTTCACCACGGCCCTGCGCATTGGACGCCTGGCTGGCGTTACGTGACCGGTACGCGGCAGTTCGAGCCGCCATTTCCGCAAAGGCAGGAAATTCCGGAGAGGCCGCGACCAGCCGTGGCCTGGCCATACCTGTGTCAACCTGGTCTGCGGCATCGGCAATCTCGACGGCCTGTGTGTCGGCTGCGGAACCGCCGGCATCCTCGCTCCCCGGCTGTTCCACTTCACCGCAAACCACTTCAACCACCGGCGTTTCGGCAGCAAGCGTGTCCGTCTCGCCATCATCGACCGCAGTTGATGATGCCTCCGTTTCCGTTACTACCATGTCGGGACCGGCCGGCGCCGTATCCGCATCACCTTGCATGAATCGCTGCAGGCGATGCTCGACATCGGTTGCGGATTCGGTTGGTGCCCTCGAACGGACACGGTCCACCATGTCCGCGAGCCGGTCAAACGACTCGTTCAGCAATGCAAACAGTTCCGGCGTGGTGGCCATTGATCCCTCGGCAACCAGCCCCAGCAAGGATTCCACAGCGTGACTCAGATCACCGATGCTGCCGATATCCACCATGCGTGCGCCACCCTTGAGCGTGTGCAGCATGCGCTGGAACTCTGCCATCAGTTCCCGGTTTTCCGGCGCTACGGACCAGTTACGCAGTATGGTTTCGCCAGCCTCCATGATCTCCGAGGATTCCTCCACGAAGATATCGAACAGCTCCGGATCCATGGCGGCATAGGCATCCATCGACCCGCTAACTGCATCTGCATCATGTAGTGCAACTTCCGGCTCCGCATGACTGGTCCCGGTCACCGGCTCGACCGTGCCTGCCACGGCTTCGTCCATTTCCGCAGCGGCCTGTTCTGCCAGCGCCTCGGTCACGACCGGTTGCTCCATGGTTGTCATTTCCGGAGCTGCCTCCGGCACATCCGGTGCCGTCACATCATCAACCAGGTCGTACTGCATGGCGGGTGCAATTTCTGGCGCGTCCTCGACCATGGCGACGTCAGTGTCCGCCTGCGCGGCCAGCGCATGGATACGCTCCTGGAGCCTCGCAACCACCCGTTCATCGAAGGTCTGCAGGGGAAGTTGCCCATGCTGACGCTGCATCTCCTGCACACAGTCATCCAGCACCGCGAATGCCGCCGGTACCGCCGGCAGCTGGTCCTGGTAGAGCCTGCCAAAGTATTCATACAACGGTTCTGCCAGCGCACCAATACCCGGTACCTGTGCCGACTCGCAAATACCGGTCAGCGTATGCAGGGCCCGAAACATTTGCTCGGTGATCTCACAGGAATCGCCGGCGTCGGTTACACAAGTGGAAAGTACAGCAAGATGCTCGCCACTTTCCGTAGCGAACAACTCCTGCAGCGTGCCATCCGGCTCGGCATCGACTTCGGCATCCAGCATGACAGCGGCGGCGGATTTATGACCGGCTGCAACAGCTGGTAACTCTCCGCTGGCGAGTTTCACCGCCTGTTCCATCATGGAACCGATATCCACCGCCGGGACCACGCCACTGCGCAGCTGGTCCAGCATCGCCTGCAAAACCTCTGGCACCCTGGAAAGAAATACGTTCATCGCGGCAGTGGGCGCCAGCACGCCATCCAGGACCCGGTTCAACATCATTTCCAGCTGCCAGGCAAACTCGCCGATCTGCATGGCGCCCGCCATCCGACCGCTGCCTTTCAGGGTGTGAAAACTGCGCTGAACATCCATCAGTAAGCCGTTGTCCTGCGGCTGTGCAATCCAGCACGATATGGACACGCGCAGGGAAAACAACTGTTCGGCGGCCTCTTCAAGAAAAATATCGACGATCTCCGGGTCCGCGTCTGCCGTCAGTAACGGCTGTTCGATATCCGGCTGCAACGGCGTAGCGGAGTCGCGTTCGGCAAACAACGGGGGCTGTGCCGGGAATGACTCCTCCACCGAGGATGACCCAGGCAGCTCAGCTGCCGGGCCGGGTTGCTGAAGTTCTGTTGCCGCGACCTGTTCTGGCGCGCCACTGCCCAGCAAAAAGGCCTGCCGCGCCAGACCGTCCAGGTCCAGGTCGGGCACACGCGACGCATCACTGACCTGCGCCACCAGCTGCTGCAGGGCAGGCACGGACTGTGCGACCAGTTCCAGCACCGGCCCGCTCGCAGGCACGACATGCTCGATGACCTTGTTCAACAGGTTCTCGAACGCCCAGCCGAATTCAGCGCTTGCCATGGCACCCACCATGCGGCCACTACCCTTGATGGTATGGAAGCCGCGCCGAATTTCGGCCAGCAGGTCGGCAGCATCCGGCGTATTGCACCATGCCGGGATCGCCGTGGAGAACGCCTCAAGCACCTCCCCGGCCTCTTCGATAAATATCTCGACGATTTCCGGATCGGCATCTGCGGCGATTACCTGCAGGGCGGAAATTTCCCCCTGCCAGGCAGGTTGCGGCACGGCAACGGACTCGAATGCAACTACCGGTTCCTCCAACAGCAGCTCAGCCGGCAGCTCTGCGGCGTTTTCGGATAGCGCGCACGGCTCCTCTGTCGGCAGATATTCCGCAGCCTCATTCGACGCCAATTCCTCTGCAACGGGCAGCAATTCAACATCACCAGGCGTCGTACCAGGCCCGGCTTCATCCGCACCGCTACTGGTTACCATATACCCCAGCTTGCCGAGACTTTGCTCGGCAACCAGGATGGCCCGGTCCTCGAAATTGCGGTTATTCTGCAGTTGTTCAACACAATACTCGATACTGCAAATCGCATCTGCCAGGTTGTCGAACTCGACTTCGTCCAGCGCGCGGTGCCGGGCCAGTAATTCACTGGTAATGAATCGCTTCACCTGGTCGGTTGCGGCAGCGAGGCGCTCCTCTCCCGCCAGCACCAGGCCGCCCGAGATCTTGTGCAGCAACACCGGAACATTGCCGAGCAGGTCGAATCCGCCGTCCGACTTGAGAAACTCGTTGATGGATTCCTTCGCGGTGGACATATCCGCCATGATCGCGTCGATCACGGCTTCCTGGCCCTGCCGGAATATCACCCCGCTCCGGTCCTCGCCACCTGCGCTGCCAGGGTGGCCGGAAATATCGGCCAGCGCGTCCTCAACCGCGACCAGGGTATTGGCCACTTCGATAAAGTCGATGGCACCGCCCTCCGCCTGTACCCGGCGCAGGAACTGTTCCTGGCTGATAACCCGTAGTGCCAGCTGTTCCAGTTCGATCATGCCGAGCATATTGCCGAGCGCATGCATTTGTTCCGCGACCTGCCCGACTGCGGCTGGATCCTGAGCAGAATTCCCGATGCAGGCATCCACCTGGTCCTTGATGCGATCGATATCTTCGCGCGCGGTCACTGACAGGGTTTGTAGCAATTCCTCGCTGAGTTCACCGACCGGGTCAGCTGCCGCAGCCGCGCCCGGAGCCTGCAGCCCGTAGGTCTGCCTGATC
>CAJQOV010000146.1 GCA_905480065.1 uncultured Gammaproteobacteria bacterium
CGCGCCTTGAGGATGGAGGGATAGAAACGATAGTTGAAACCGGTGGCCAGGTAGCGCTGATTGCGGTGGGCCGCATCGATCATATCTTGGCACTCTTCCGGATTGCGGGCCAGCGGTTTCTCGCACAGTACATGCTTGCCGGCATCGAGGGCGGCGATGGTCATGTCGTAGTGCAGCGAGGGTGGCGTGGACACGATCACGGCGTCGATGTCAGCCAGTTGCACCAGTTCGCGCCAGTCACTGATGACGCGCCCGCCGAAGCGTTTGGCAACATCCGTGGCCCTTGCCGTGTCGGTGTCGCATACCGCTTCCAGGGTGTGACCGGGCAATTTGCCCAGCGCCTCGGCGCGCAGCACGCCGATACCACCGCATCCAATCAGTCCATAGCGCATAACAGGCTTCCGTTGTTGGTTAATTGCAGGTAATCAAGGCGCGTCATTATAACTGCGCCGGAACGTATTTTTCATGTTTATCGCTGTTTGCTCAGTCGAATATTGCCCAACACCTGATACAGACCAAACTCAAGGCCCCGGGGGGTGGCTGCATATTGCGTGAAGGGCGAATTTCCGGCCCCGGTATACGTTGCCGGGGTTGCAATCAGGGTGTATGGGACCTTGCTGACCGGTATGGCCAGTCCAAGCCAGAGGGGCCGTTACTGGTTTGGCGGGGTGCCGCGGATCTGGTGATGCCGGTGTGGACAGGTGTGGGGAGCGGTGCAAGTCGCAGGTACCCCCCAGTAATCGCGGGTGTTGCCGCACACACGGCGCGGCCCAAACGCTGTTCCGGTCCGGAACGGTAATGACCGTTGGCAGGATGCGGCTATGCAGGCACCATGCACTCGGCAGAGTCATTGCGCGGGTTGTTAACCAGCCGACTGACGGGAAAGGCCTCCAGCACACTGCTGTCAAACGGCGCCAGCAGTTCGAGCAGTTGCTGTTTCGTGTGTGCCGGGTTGAGCCAGTCTGCGTAATGCGCTACCGGCAGGATCACTGGCATGCGCGGGTGCAGCGGCTGCATCAACTCGTTCGCCGTGGTCACGATAATGGTGCAGGATTCCAGTACCTGCTCACCCTGCTGCCATCGTTCCCACAACCCGGCGAAGGCAAACAAACCGCCATCCCGCAGCTGTATGTAATGCGGGATTTTTTCCCCGTCGCGCTGTTGCCACTCATAAAATCCGGTGGCCGGGATCAGGCAGCGGCGCTTGCGGAAGGCGTCGCGGAATGCCGGTTTATCAGCCACGGTTTCGGCGCGTGCATTGATGGTGCTGTACGCTGTTTTTGGCTCCTTCGACCAGGCCGGTACCAGCCCCCAGCGCATCAGTATGCACTGGCGGTTGTCATGTTCCTGCCGGATCACTGCGATATCGGTAGACGGTGCGATGTTGTAGCGCGGCGCCAGCTGCGGCGGATCCTGCACGCCGAAGTGGCGGGCCATCCTGTCCGCTCCTGCCGTCAGTGAGAAACGTCCGCACATGGAGGGATTATTGCAGAAAAAACGCTTTTGGCCGCGTGTCGTGCCTGAAATTGTGCAGTTACGATTCCGCGCGCCTGGATTGCAGGGTAGCCCGCCCGCCGGTACGCCGGGGAGCCGGTTTGTCCGGCTGGCGAACGCGGCAGGGGCGCGGGTTGCCCGGCGCTTCGTCTGCAGCGGTCGGTTTGCCCGGCTGGGAGAAGCTGACGTGATGAACTAGAATAACTGCACATTCGGGTTCTTCATGCCAACGGCAAGCGACGCGGTGCTTACCTTCAAAACCGCCGGTATCAAATTGTGAATTTCCTGCGCCCCAAGTCCATCCTGCGCCTGGTACTGACCGGCTTCCTGCTGGTGGTGCTGCCGCTGATCGCAGCACTGGTTTTCGCCACTATTTCGGTCGACCGGCTGGTGACGCATGGTCAGCAGGCGTTGCTGCAAAGCGTATTTGCCACGCAGGGCAGCCAGGTACTGGTGGAAACGGTCAAGGCCATGGAACGTAATGCCCGCCAGTACCAGGTGCTCGGCGACCAGGCGCTGTTCGATGTGTACAAGGAAAACCACACACGCTTCAATGACGCGATTCGCGGGCTGGAGTCCCAGGGCCTGGCTGTGGAACAGCGCGAGCAGCTCGCTGCATTGCGCACAAGCGAAGAAGACCTGCACTCGCTGCTGCTGACCTACCCGTACGATGCCCCCGAGACCGAGGCGGCGCTGCCCACCTTTATCGAGCTGGGCCGCATGGCACAGCAGGTTTTGTTCAATAGCCAGGACCTGATCACGCGCGGGGTCGAGCAGATGCAGGAAGAATCGGAGGGAGTCCAGCGCACGCTGGTGATCCAGGCGGTTGCGCTGGTGCCGGCGGCCGTGATCCTGACAATCATCTTCGCGGTGCTCATTTCCCGTCCGGTACGCCAGATCGACCGGGCGATCCGCCGGCTCGGTGATGGCAGTTTCTCGGAGACGCCGGTCATTACCGGGCCGCGTGACCTGCAGCAGCTGGGCGAGCGGCTCGACTGGCTGCGCGTGCGCCTGCTGGAGCTGGAACAGGACAAGACGCGTTTTCTGCAGCACATGTCACACGAGTTGAAAACCCCGCTCACCGCGATCCGCGAGGGTACGGAACTGCTGCGCGAACAGGTGGTCGGTACCCTCAACGAGCAGCAAACCGAGATCGCGGGTATCCTGCACGACAGCAGCCTGCAGTTGCAGAAGCTGATCGAGGACCTGCTGAACTTCAGTATCGTGCAATCGCGGACCAGCACCCTGGTGCGCAAGCCGGTCGAATTCGACCGGCTGATCGAGGAGGTGCTGGCAGGGCACAAGATCGCCATGCTGTCCCGGCAGCTGGAAGCGGATATCAGCCTGCAGCCGGTAGTGCTGGAGGGGGATCGGGAGAAGCTGCGCATCCTGGTGGATAACCTGGTGTCCAACGCGGTTAAATATTCTCCCGATGGCGGTCGGCTGTCTGTCCGATTGGCCACCGATGACGGCGAGGTCCTGCTGGAAGTGGCCGATGCCGGGCCAGGCATTCCCGGGCCGGAGCAGGAACGGGTATTCGAGGCGTTTTACCAGGGGGCACCGGCCAACAAGAGCCCGGTGCGTGGCAGCGGGCTGGGGTTGTCCATCGCCAGAGAATATGCCCAGGCGCATGGCGGTACCATTAGCGTGGTAAAATCAGCGCACCAGGGAGCGTGTTTACAGGTGCGCTTGCCGACAGGACAGGGTGTATGAAAATGTCGAGAATCCTCATGCTGGTGCTGCTGGGCGTGCTGTCCGGTTGTGCCGAACTGCAGCAATTGCCGGTGTTGCCGACCCCGCAACCGTGCAGTGAACCGACCAGTGGCGCAGCGCTGTGGCTGGAGGCGGTAAACAGTGCGCACGACCAGTCTCCCGAGCAGCTGCAGCAGACGCTGGCGAACTGGGAGCAGGCCTACCTGGGGAACCCGGATATCAACAACCGCATGCGTGTGGCGTTGTTGCTGGCGACCGGCGCCGATGCGGTGCGCGATACCCGGCGTGCGCGCCGCCTGCTGAACGGGGTCGACCCGCTGCCGGACAATGTCGGTGACCGCGAGCTGATCAGCCTGCTGCAACAGTGGCTGGACGAACAGGCCCAGTCCGTCCGCAAGCTGGATATTCTCTGGAAGCAGGCGACCGAGCAGAATCGCCGCATCGAGGAACTGGAACAGCAGTTGCAGGCACTGACAACGATCGAACAGAATATCCAGAGCCGTGACAGCCCGGCCGAGATCGAAAATGAGCGCTGAAAAATATCGTATTCTGCTGGTGGACGATGACCGCGGCCTGTTGCGGCTGCTGTCCATGCGCCTGACCGCGGCGGGTTACTCGGTCAACGCGGTGGAAAGCGGCGAGCAGGCACTGGCGCAACTGCCGCTGTTTCGCCCGCGCCTGATTATTACCGACCTGCGCATGAGCGGCATGGACGGTATGACCCTGTTCAACCAGGTACACAGCCGCAATCCCGGACTGCCGGTGCTGATTCTGACCGCGCACGGGACGATTCCGGATGCCATCGAGGCCACCAGCCGCGGTGTATTCAGTTACCTGACCAAGCCCTTCAACAGCAAGGAGTTGCTTGAGCATGTCAGTCGTGCCCTGAAGCTGAGCGGCGAACGGGTGATCGGGCCGGCAGACACGGCGAGCGAGGACTGGCGCAAGGAAATCGTCACGCGCAGCCCGCTGATGGATAACCTGCTCACCCAGGCGCGGCTGATTGCCGACAGTGATACCAGTGTGCTGATCCAGGGTGAGAGCGGTAGCGGCAAGGAATTGCTGGCCCGCGCCATTCACCAGGCCAGCCCACGCGCTGCGCAGCCGTTCGTGGCACTGAATTGCAGTGCTATCCCGGAATCCCTGTTCGAATCGGAGCTGTTCGGGCATGTCAAAGGGTCATTCACCGGGGCAACCCGCGATCACCCCGGGCTGTTTCGTGCGGCGACCGGCGGCACCCTGTTCCTGGACGAGATCGGGGACATGCCGGTGTCCTTTCAGGTCAAGCTGCTGCGTGCGCTGCAGGAGCGGGTGATCCGCCCGGTCGGCGCGACGGACTCCGTGCCAGTGGACGTGCGCATTATTTCGGCGACCCACCGTGACCTGCGCGAGGCGCTGGAACAGGGTGAGTTTCGCGAGGATCTGTATTACCGCCTGAACGTGGTCAATCTCGAATTACCCTCGCTGGCGGCTCGCCGCGAGGACATCATGTTGCTGGCGAATCATTTCCTGAAACATTTCCCGGAAGCGGCGCGGCGCGGCGTTACCGGGTTTTCCGCCGAGGCGCAGGAAGCGCTGCTGTTTGCTCCCTGGCCCGGCAATGTGCGCCAGCTGCACAACGTGGTGGAGCAGTCCGTGGCGTTGTCGACCACGCCACTGATCCCGGTCAGCCTGGTGCAGCGTGCGTTGCGTAGCGAGTCGGCGGATCTCCCGTCCTTTGTTGATGCCCGCAACCAGTTTGAGCGGGATTACCTGACCCAGTTGCTGCAGATGACCAACGGTAACGTGGCGCATGCTGCCCGGATCGCCAAGCGCAACCGTACCGAGTTCTACAAGCTGTTGCACAAGCACCAGCTCAACCCGCCACAGTTCAAGACCCAGTAAGCACCGTTCCCGGCAGGTTCGTTCGCGCTGCCGATGGCGATTCTGTCGTCGATTGCGGACATATTTCCTCGCTAATTATCTATCTGTCTGTTTATGCTTAATAAATTACTGTATCCAGCTTGCGACAGGATTTTCTCCGGTTCGGGTTGCTGTCCCTTGCTGGCCGATGCGCACCCGGATAATCAGAAAAGACATCATTAGTAACAGCAGGATGGGGGATCCTGCGCTATCGACCGCAGCTGCCGCGCTGGAGTCACGGTGCGTCCAATCACACCTTGCCGGCGCCCACCGGCCGCTAAAAATACCATGTTTTACATGGTTTATTATTTCGTAACTCGTTGATCTATAGTTATCAATCCTGTTGGCATTATTATTGCATCATTGTCCGGAAATATTAACCGGCCAATGGCCAGGAAACTTTCTCATGTTGCACTACAACAGAACCGGATTACGTTACTCCATTAATTGCATCCCCCGCTTGCTGCTGTTGCTGATCCTGATCGGCCTGGCGGGCTGTAACGATGGCAATGACCCTGCTGCGCTCACTTCCGGGACGACCACGACCGCGGTGGTGTTTGGTGGCAGCGTCGGAGACGGCCCGGTAACGGGCGCGACGGTACGGGTATACAGCAACGCGGGTGTATTGCTGGGCACCCAGGTCACGGACAGCACGGCGGGATTCCGTATCACGGTGAAGGCGCGCGGTAACGAGTATCCGCTGCGCCTGGAGGTGCAGGACGGGGTGGACCTGGTGACGGGTACGGCACCGGACTTCATGCTGGTGTCGTTGTTGCAGAAGCCATCGGACAAGCAGGCGAACATCAATCCGTTCACCACCCTGATGGTGAAAGTAGCGGAGCGCTTGCCGGGTGGGCTGACGAGCACGAACGTGGACCAGGCGCGGACGCTGGTGCTGGCTCGGCTCGGTTTTGGTCTGGACACGCGCGTGGTGGCGGACCCGTTCACGGTAGTGGTCGACAACAGCAACGTGGCGCAGCTGGTGAAGGCGAGCGAGGCGCTGGGCGAATGGGTGCGCCGGATACGGGACAGCAGTGGCCGGAATGCAGGGTCGGTGCTGAATGCGCTGGCGGCGGATTTGACCGACGGCCATCTGGACGGGCTGGGCGCGACGGGGACGGATGCGCGGATCACGGCGATCGCGAACGTGACATCAGCGCAGGTGCTGGTGGAGACGCTGGGCAATCATCTGCGGGTGGGTGGAGTGGAAGCGACGGCAGTGATGGACCAGTCGCTGCGCAGCACGCACCCGGGGATATCGAACGGTCAGTTGACCGCTAGCGTTCGGGTCACCGGGCAGCTGATTGCCCAGGCGCGGGTGGCGCTGGCGGCGGCGCAGGTGCTGGACAACAGCAGCGCGGTGCAGACCGTGGTATCAACCGTGGCCACGCTGCAGCCCAACAGCACCAGTTCCAGCGTATCCAGCGTGTTGCCGGCCAACAGCACCGACGCCTTGCGTAGGTCGGTACTGCTGGCACAGAGTGCAACGGGTTCGGAAATCAGCGCTATCAATCAACTGGTCTTTGCGGCCGGTGACAGTGGTGCAACGAGCACGACCACCGGCACGACTACCAGCACGACTACAACAACGTCTTCCACTGGAAGTACTAGCACCACTACGGGATCAACCGGCACTACCTCGACGGCGTCCTCCAGCGGCAGCACTGCCACCAGCGGATCAACCGCTGGCAGCACCCCCGTTCCGGGCGCGCTGTCACTTGCCTGGACGGCTCCTGTCACGCGCAGTGACGGCACCCCGTTGTCACTTGCCGATATCGGCGGCTACCGGATCTATTACGGGACCACGCGTGGCAGTTACGGTGCCAATCAGACGGTGTCGAACAGTACTGCCACGAGTGCCACGCTGTCGAACCTGGTTGCCGGGACTACCTATTACCTGGTGATGACCTCCTATGACGTTACCGGGCTGGAGAGTGGCTACTCGCCCGAGCTCAGCAAGACTGCACAGTAAGCAGCCCGGGTCGATGGGTATATAACCAACGAAAAGAATG
>CAJQOV010000147.1 GCA_905480065.1 uncultured Gammaproteobacteria bacterium
GCACTGGAAAAGCTGGCTGCCAGTGCCATTCCGTTCAAGGGCGCCAACCGCGCCACGCAACACATGTTTATCGTGAATCCGCTGCGCAACTTCAGTGAGCGGTCCAGTCGCCTGTATGCAACCCATCCACCGCTGCAATTGCGCATCAATCGCCTGCGCAACCTGGGTAACGACGGGTGAGGCGTGAAGCGTGAAAGGTGAGACGTGAAAGGTGAAGGGTGAAGGGTGAGACGTGAAAAAATTATGGCCACGGAATCCACGGAAGAACACGGAAAAATAATCAATGCTGGCGCAGGCTGCGTTCAACGCACGCTGCAAAAAATGACGACGGAAGCACGCGCGAAGAAAACCTGAATACCCCGGGTTCATTTTCCTTAACCGGTGATGCAAAACAGGTAACGGTTATTATTGACCTAACCTGCCTGACAGACTCCTTTATACCCACCGGGAGTTCCGGAGAAGACGTGATACAGAATGGCTGTGTCGGTCATTCACTCTTGATTGAATAATTTTTTATTTTTCCGTGTTCTTCCGTGGATTCCGTGGCCATAATTTTTTTACGTCTCACCCTTCACCCTTCACCCTTCACCTTTCACGTCTCACCTTTCACGCTTCACGTCTCACATCTAGCGCTTCATCGACTCGAAAAATTCGGCGTTGCTCTTGGTGGCCTTGAGCTTGTCGAGCAGGAATTCCATGGCGGCCAGTTCGTCCATCGGATGCAGCAGCTTGCGCAGGATCCACATCTTCTGCAGCTCTTTCGGATCGGTCAGCAATTCCTCGCGGCGTGTGCCGGAGCGGTTCAGGTTGATCGCGGGGTAGACGCGTTTTTCCGCGATCCTGCGTTCCAGGTGGATTTCGTGGTTACCGGTACCCTTGAACTCTTCGTAGATCACGTCGTCCATGCGCGAGCCGGTGTCGATCAGGGCGGTTGCCAGGATGGTGAGGCTGCCGCCTTCCTCGATGTTGCGGGCCGCGCCGAAGAAGCGCTTGGGGCGTTGCAGCGCGTTGGCGTCGACACCGCCGGTCAATACCTTGCCGGAGGAGGGCACCACCGTGTTATAGGCCCGGCCCAGGCGCGTGATCGAGTCGAGCAGGATGACCACATCCCGCTTGTGCTCAACCAGTCGCTTGGCCTTTTCGATGACCATCTCTGCAACCTGCACGTGGCGGCTGGCCGGTTCGTCGAAGGTGCTGGAAACCACCTCACCCTGCACCGAGCGTGACATTTCGGTCACTTCTTCCGGGCGTTCATCGATCAGCAACACGATCAGATAGCATTCCGGATGATTCGAGGTGATCGACTGTGCAACATTCTGCAGCAGCATGGTCTTGCCGGCCTTGGGCGGTGAAACGATCAGGCCGCGTTGTCCCTTGCCGAGCGGCGCCACCAGGTCGATGATGCGTGCGGTGATATCTTCGGTGCTGCCATTGCCGCGTTCCAGGCCCAGCCGCTCATTCGGATGCAGCGGGGTAAGATTCTCGAAGGCCACCTTGTTCTTGGCGTTTTCCGGTTTCTCGTAGTTGATCTGGCTGACCTTGAGCAGCGCAAAGTAGCGCTCGCTGTCCTTGGGCGGGCGGATCTTGCCGTCAACGGTGTCGCCGGTGCGCAGGCTGAAGCGCCGTATCTGGCTGGGTGAAACGTAAATGTCATCCGGTCCCGCCAGGTAGGAGCTGTCTGCAGAGCGTAAAAAACCGAATCCGTCCTGGAGGATTTCCAGTACCCCGTTGCCAAAGATGTCTTCCCCTTTCTTGGCGTGCGATTTCAGGATCGAGAAAATGATTTCCTGCTTGCGCTGGCGTGCAATATCCTGAATGCCCATTTCCTGGGCGATTTCGATCAGTTCAGATGCAGGTTTGAGTTTCAGTTCGGACAGATTCATAGAGGACCTTTGTCGGGTTTTACTGGTTGGAACAGGCCGTCAGGGCCGGGGGAGTTGCTGGATTTCTGGTTGTTTGTTGTGCTGTTATCGGGTTGTACTGGCAGCCCGGGTATGCTCCGTTGCTTGCCGGGCCGGCATGCGCAGCAGTGCGCATGCCGTGTGATTTACAGGTTGCTGTCGATAAATGCTGTCAACTGTGACTTGGAAAGGGCGCCCACCTTGGTGGCTTCCACATTACCGTTCTTGAACAGCATCAGTGTCGGTATACCGCGTATCCCGTATTTTGGCGGTGTCTGCGGGTTGTCGTCGATATTGAGCTTCGCTACCTTGATCTTGCCGTGGTACTCACTGGCAATTTCTTCCAGGATCGGGGCAATCATCTTGCAGGGGCCGCACCACTCTGCCCAGTAATCCACCAGCACGGGGTCGGATGACCGGATTACGTCCTGTTCGAATGTGGCATCGGTCAGCTGCAGGATGTTATCGCTCACTATTTGAAGTCTCCTAGATGAAATGTAATCCGGTAACCACAGGAAAATGGCAGGGCAGACCTGAAAATTTGTGGAACTGGAAAACCGTTGTGGTGCGTCAGGGGGTGAAAGCAGTGCCCTGGCAGGACGATCTTGGCGTGTCCTCCGTATGATGCGCGGGCAGACACTGATTGTGACGGCTATTTCAGCCTAATTCCGGTCAATTTACAAGCCCGTCGTGGTGATTATTTCATCTGATCGTGATGCACACGGCATTTGCCTTTTCCGTGTACACTGTGCGCCTGCAGCCGCTGGCCAGCAATATACACGTTATGGATCCACTGTGTGGCATGCGCAATCTGCCCCACTGCAGCGCGCTTGCCAGGCGCTTCGGCTGAAACTGGCAAATAATCAATAGCATGTTATCAAGCTTCTGAAATATAATGTGAAATTGCAAAGTCCTGGCGTACCTGCCTGGGACACAAATAGATAGGACCATGTCTGAAACACACTTGACCGATACCCTGTTCAGCAGCTTTGACCTTGCCCCGGAATTAATGCAAGGCATTGAAGAAGCTGGATTTACTTACTGCACTCCGATTCAGTCAGAGACCCTCCCGATTGCCTTGCAGGGGCGCGATGTCGCCGGCCAGGCCCAGACCGGCACCGGGAAGACGGCCGCCTTCGTGGTGGCGGTGTTCCATCAGCTGCTGTCTCACCCCGCCAACCCGAAGCGCAAACAGAACCAGCCGCGCGCACTGATGCTTGCGCCGACACGTGAACTCGCGATCCAGATCTACAATGATGCCGTGATACTTGGCAAGCATACCGGACTCACGCTGGGGCTTGCCTACGGCGGTACCGGATACGATGAGCAGCGTGACGCGATTGCAGCCGGCGTGGATGTGCTGATTGGCACTCCCGGCCGCCTGATCGATTATTTCAAGCAACACGTGTTCGACCTCAAGATGATCCAGGCCGTGGTGCTGGACGAGGCGGACCGTATGTTCGACCTGGGCTTTATCAAGGACATCCGTTTCCTGCTGCGCCGCTGTCCGCCACCGGAGGAGCGCATGGGCCTGCTGTTTTCCGCCACGCTGTCACATCGTGTGCAGGAACTTGCCTATGAACATATGAATCGCCCGGTCCACGTTGACGTGGTACCGGAAATCATTACCGCTGCACGCGTCAGGCAGGTGCTGTATCACACCTCGAACGAGGAAAAGATCCCGCTGCTGATCGGCCTGCTAAACCACACCGACCCGCATCGCAGCATCGTCTTCGTGAACACCAAGCGCAACGCCGAGCGCGTCTGGTCCTATCTCGAAGGTAACGGTTTCAAGTGTGCGGTGCTGTCCGGTGACGTGCCACAGACAAAGCGCCAGCGTTTGCTGAGCGAGTTCCAGAAAGGCGAGCTGCCGGTTCTGATCGCGACCGATGTCGCGGCGCGCGGTCTGCATATTCCGGACGTAAGTCATGTTTTCAACTATGATCTACCGCAGGATGCCGAGGATTATGTGCATCGCATCGGGCGAACCGCACGGGTCGGCAAGGATGGTGACGCGATCAGCTTTGCCTGCGAGAATTTCGTCTACTCATTACCGGATATCGAGCAGTATCTTGGGCACAAGATCACGGTTGGAACTGTGCCCGATGACTACATTGGTGAGATCAAGCCACCGGTAAAAATCGATCGCCCGCCCCGCCCCGCGGGCGGACGCGGCAAGCCGGTACGGCGTACGGGCGGCAAGCCGGGTGGGCACGGCAGGGCGCATTCGCGGCCTCGCTAGGTTCGACCAGGGAGCGACGGACGAGACTTGAACGTGACCGGAATCACCTTGCATGCGAACGACCTGGCGCGCCTGCTGCAGGGACGCAATGCGCGACATGCGATTCGCGCGATAAATGTTTTGCTGGTTATCTGGATAGCTGCACAGCTTGCTGCGATGACCTGGGCGTTGCTGCCAGAACAGCAGCAGGCGGTTGCGCCGGCGGTCATTCCGTCGCAACAATCCCCCCAGGCAAACCCGCATACCGCGCTGATCGAGCAGTTGCCGGACCTGCACTTGATGGGAGTGCCAACCAGCGCGGCACCCGTTGTGGCCAGTGTTCCGGCCAATGCACCCGATACCCAGCTGCGGCTGACCTTGCATGGCGCACTGGCTTCGGACGAGAAGGCAAATGCCCGTGCCATCATCGCGGATTCGGGTGGCAACGAGGAGCAGTATGCCGTTGGAGACACGGTGCCGGGCAATGCGGAGTTGAGCGAGATCTATCCGGATCGTGTGATCCTCAAGCGTGGCGGCAGATATGAAACGCTGCGTTTGCCCACCGAGGGCGGGTCGGCTGCCCCGGCCATTGGACCCCGTGGCTTTCCGGCCGCGAGCTCGGCAGTTACCCCGGCCGAGCGCCTGAGGCAGGTCCGTAGCCAGTTACAGAGCAGCCCCAGGTCCCTGTACGGGATGATTCGTGCCACGCCGCAGCTGGATGCCGACGGGAACACCCAAGGATATGTTGTCTCGCCAGGCCAGGATCCACAACTGTTCAGCCAGGTGGGTCTGCAGGATGGCGACGTAGTCATCGAGGTGAATCAACTGAGCATGGCTGACCCGGCCAATGGGGCCAGGGCGCTCAAGAGTTTGCAGAACGGCGAACAGGTTACAGTGAAACTGCTGCGTGGCGGGGTAGAGCAGGTGCTCACCATCGACGCGCAGTAATACGGGCTGCGGAAAGATAGTAATTTCCGGTCGATAATTCCTGACCGGCATGTTAAAAAATACCGGATTGGTACCGAGGTGGAAGCAATGAATATTCCTGGTAAATATCTGGCGGTTGCCCTGTTGTGGCTGGTCTATGCCTTGCCGGCCCATGCCGAAACCGTCACGCTGAACCTGAAGGACGCTGACATCGGCGCCCTGATCAGTACCGTCGCCGAGGTCTCTAACAAGAACTTTATTGTTGACCCGCGCGTGAAGGGCAAGGTCACGGTCATATCCTCGCGTCCCATGAACAGCGACGAGGTATACCAGGTATTTCTTTCCATCCTGAAGGTGCATGGTTTCGCAGCGGTACCCAGCGGCGAAGTGATCAAGATCATTCCGGATGTAAACGCCAAGCAGGAAGATATCCCGACCACAACCGAGAGCGAGCCTGGTGTTGGCGACGAGATGGTCACGCGTGTAATCCAGGTCGATAACGTGGCGGCTGCGCAGCTGGTGCCGATCCTGCGCCCGCTGGTGCCGCAGCAGGGTCACCTGGCTGCCTATCCCGCAACCAACGTGCTGATCATCTCGGACCGGGCCAGTAACGTCGAACGCTTGTTTACCATCATTCGTCGCATCGATCAGGTCAGTGACAGTGAAATCGAGGTCATTCCGCTGACACATGCGTCAGCGGCCGAAGTGGTACGGGTACTGACCACGCTGACACGTTCCTCGGCGGTCGGCAAGGCGCCGGGTGCCGGCGGCGAGCAACAGGTGATGGTGGCCGATGAACGCACCAACAGTGTGCTGCTGGGCGGCGACCGTGCTGACCGGCTGCGGCTGCGCGCGATTATTTCCCATCTCGATACGCCGCAGGACAGCGGCGGAAACACGGATGTGGTGTATCTCCGCTACGCGGAAGCCAAGGAAATCGTCACTGTACTGATGGGGGTCGGCAAGATCGAAGAGCAGGAATCCGGTCAGCCCAAGGGAGCAACTGCTACTTCCAGGCGAGGTGGTTCTTTCGACATTCAGGCCGACGAGTCCACCAACGCATTGGTGATCACGGCGCCGCCGGACATCATGCGGACCCTGAAGCGGGTCATCAGCCAGCTCGACATTCGCAAGGCACAGGTGCTGGTCGAGGCGATCATTGCGGAGGTGTCCGGGGACGTGGCAAAGGATCTTGGTGTGCAGTGGCTGTTCAGTGGGGGTCGAGACGGTGGTGAAACGCCGGTTGGCATTGTTAACTTCACCAATTCAGGCTCAACGATATCCGATGTTGTCAACGGCATCTCCACGGTTGCCAGCGGAGGAAGCCTGCCTGCAGCTGCCGGGAATGTGCTGCTCGGCTTTGGTGATGTCAGCAAGGACAACAATTTCAACTATGTGGCCATCATGAACGCCCTTGCATCCGATACCAACACCAACGTGCTGTCGACACCGACACTGGTGACGCTGGACAACGAGGAGGCCGAGATCGTGATTGGCCGCAATGTCCCGTTCCTGACCGGCTCGTTCACCAGTACCGGCGCAGGCGACAGCGCAACCAACCCGTTCCAGACCATCCAGCGCCAGGATGTCGGCCTGACGCTGAAGATCAAGCCGCAGATCAATGAAGGCAATGCGCTGCGCCTGGATATCGAGCAGGAAGTCTCCAGTATTGCCCCCAGTGTCGCCGGTGCCTCGGACATCGTCACCAAGAAACGCGCCATCAAGACCAATGTCATGGTCGATGATGGCCAGATCGTGGTGCTGGGTGGCCTGATCGAGGAGACGGTGGGTGAAGATGAGCAGAAGGTGCCGTTGCTGGGTGATATCCCGCTGCTGGGCAACCTGTTCAAGTCCAGGGCCACCGATGTCACCAAGACCAACCTGATGGTGTTCATCCACCCGGTGATCCTGCGTGACAGTTCCGTTGCCTCGCACTACACCAACAACAAGTACAACTACATCCGCGCACTGCAAATGAGCGAGGATGCTGATGGCGTGGACCTGATGCCCGGCAAGCAGCACCCGGTGTTGCCGGATATCGATCAATATACCCCGGTTCCGGCTCTGCCCGAAGCGGTACAGGCCCCGGCCGTCCCTGTCGATACAGGAAGCAATGCAACAGACGAATGAAACCCTGTTGACGGGGATCGATGCCTCCGCTGCCGAGCACGAGGCCAAGCCGCGCCGCCCGTCATTCCTGTTTGCCAAGCGTAACGGGCTGCTGGTGACCGGCTATGAAAACGGCAAGGCGATCGTGGCACATACCAAGAAGGTGGCTCCGGCCGCCCTGATCGAGTTGCGCCGGTTGCTGGGCAAGCCGGTCAGGTTACACCAGATTGACCAGCAGGAATTCGATACCCTGCTGGCGAACAATTATGAGCAGGGCTCCAGTGAAGCCATGCAAATGATGGGCGACCTGGGTGAAGACCTCGACCTGATGCACGTGGCACAGGGCCTGCCCGAGCCGGAAGATCTGCTCGAGAGCGAGGATGACGCCCCCATCATCCGGCTGATCAACGCCCTGTTGACCGAAGCCATCAAGGAAAACGCTTCGGATATCCATATTGAACCCTTCGAGAACCGGCTGGTGGTGCGGTTCCGTTGCGACGGCGTACTGCGCGAGGTGCTGGAACCGCAGCGTGTGCTGGCACCGCTGCTGGTCTCGCGCATCAAGGTGATGGCACGGCTGGATATTGCCGAGAAGCGCCTGCCGCAGGACGGCCGCATTTCACTCCGGGTTGCCGGACGGGCAGTGGATGTACGTGTGTCCACGCTGCCCTCCGGAAACGGCGAGCGGGTGGTGTTGCGCCTGCTCGACAAGCAGGCCGGACGCCTCGACCTGGAACAGCTCGGCATGTCGGCCCAGTCGCGCGAGGCAATCGATGTACTGATCAACAAACCACACGGAATTATCCTGGTCACCGGCCCGACCGGTTCCGGCAAGACCACCACGCTGTACGCGGCCATTGGCCGCATCAACAACAAGCGTCGCAATATCATGACGGTGGAAGACCCGATCGAGTACTACCTGGATGGCATTGGCCAGACCCAGGTCAATACCAAGGTGGATCTCAGTTTTGCACGCGGCCTGCGCGCCATTCTGCGCCAGGATCCGGACGTGGTGATGGTCGGTGAAATTCGTGACCTGGAAACCGCCGAGATCAGTGTGCAGGCCAGCCTGACCGGGCACCTGGTGTTTTCGACATTGCATACCAACAGCGCGGTCGGTGCCGTCAACCGCTTGCGTGATATGGGCGTGGAACCCTTCCTGCTGTCATCCAGCCTGGTCGCTGTGCTTGCACAACGCCTGGTTCGCGTGCTGTGTGAAGATTGCAAGGAACCCTATACCGCCGCCCCCGCTGATTGCACGATCATGGGTATTGAAGCGGAAAATGCTCCGGTCCTGTATCGACCGAGCGGTTGTCCTTCCTGTAACCAGCTGGGTTACCGGGGCCGTACCGGCATCTACGAACTGATTACTTTCAATGACGTCATGCGCAGCATGATTCATGATGGTGCCGGCGAGCAGGAGCTGGAACGCTATGCACGCACCATGTCGACAGGTATCCGCCAGGATGGCTGGCGCAAGGTCCTGGATGGCGTAACTTCGGTTGAAGAAGTGCTGCGTGTCACCCAGGGCGACTGATCGTGCAGACTGCGGCCTGCCTCGCCTGTCACCTGCCGTGTTACCACCATCATACGCACCCGTCGGACTGATCCATGGGTGCGTTTGAATACAAGGCGCTGGATGCCGCAGGACGCGAGAAGAAAGGCGTCATGGAAGGAGATGCGCCGCGCCAGGTGCGCCAGCAACTCCGCGACCAGGGCTGGATCCCGCTGGAGGTGCAAGAGGTTTCGCAGCGGGAAACCGTTTCCCGCAAGCGCCCCGCAATCCTGCAACGCGGAGTCAGTGCCACAGATCTTGCATTGATAACGCGCCAGCTGGCAACGCTGGTGCGTGCTGCGTTGCCGCTCGAAGAGTGCCTGCGCGCGGTGTCGCAACAAACCGACCGCGCCCGGCTCAAGAGCATGTTGCTGGCGGTGCGCTCGCGGGTCATGGAGGGCCACACGCTGGCCTCAGGCCTGGGAGATTTCCGGCACATTTTCCCGGAGCTGTACCGCACCACGATAGAGGCGGGCGAGTCTTCGGGGCATCTCGATCGCGTTCTGGAACGGCTCGCGGACTACACCGAGAGCCGCCAGCAAATGCGTCAGAAGATCCAGCTGGCGGTGTTTTATCCTGCCATGCTGACTATCGTCGCTATACTCGTGGTGGGTGGCCTGATGACCTATGTCGTTCCACAGGTGGTCCAGGTGTTCGACAATATTGGACAAGACCTGCCCGCGCTTACCGTTGGCCTGATTGCCGTCAGTGACTTCATGCGTAACTATGGCCTGTTGATGCTGGGCACGATTGCCCTGCTGATTGCGCTGGCGGTGTGGTTGCTGCGTTTTGAGGATAATCGCCGCGTGGTGCACCGCTTTATGCTGCGGATGCCACTCGTCGGCAAGCTGGTGCGTGGACTGGAGACCGGACGTTTCGCACGTACCTTCAGCATCCTCACCGCCAGTGGGGTGGCCGTGCTGGAGGCGCTGCGGATTTCCGCCCAGGTGATATCCAATATCCCGATGCGCGAGGCGGTCAACGAGGCAGCAGCGCGGGTCCGTGAAGGTGCCGGTATTGCCTCAGCCCTCGAACGCAGCGGCTTTTTCCCACCCATGACCGTGCACCTGATTGCCAGTGGTGAGGCCAGCGGCAAGCTGGAAGATATGCTGGAACGTGCTGCAATCAACCAGGAGCGGGAAATTGAAACCCTGATCGCAGCGGTGCTCGGCCTGTTCGAACCCATGCTGATCCTGCTGATGGGCGGTGTGGTGCTGGTGATCGTGCTGGCAATCCTGTTGCCGATCTTTGACCTGAACCAGCTGGTTCAGTAGCCGTTGGCAGCGATGTCGACGCTGCCCGGAATTTCCTCGGTTCTGTCAATTCCGGTTTCAATATGACCGTCGGGATGCAGGTGTAACCACCGGTATCCCGGTGCGGCCATGTCGAGCGCAAAATTGCTGCTGCCCGGCAGGAACTGGATACACGTCGAGGGGGCTGACATCAGCTGTACCTGGTTGCGTACCGTGTGCATGGCCTGGTGTACGTGGCCCCAGATGATGCCGCGTACCTGCGGATGCCGGTCAATAACTGCAAAGAATTCCTCTGCATTGTCCAGGGCCATGGTGTCCAGCCAGTCGCTGTCCATGGGTACCGGCTGGTGATGCAGGCATACCAGGGTGTGGTGTTCCGGCGCGGACTCCAGCTGGCGCTGCAGCTGCAGCAGTGCATCACGGTCCAGGTGGGCGCCTTCGCTGCCGGGAACGGTCGAATCGAGAAAGATGATCTGCCAGTTGCCCTGGCGGACCTGGTCGACCGTAACGCAGTGACCGTTATTGTTGATGTTGCGCAGCTTGGTTGCTTCATCATGGTTGCCGGGCAGGCAGTAGACCGGCAGGTCAAGACCGTTCATCAGCGAGAAGAAGCGGCGATAGGCAGCAGTGCTGCCGTCATGTGACAGGTCCCCGGTAGCGAGCACCAGGTCGGCCGAGGGGTGACGTTCACGTGCATCGGCAATGACGGCCTGCAGGCTTTGTTCGGTATTCAGCCCAAGCAATGTTCCGCTGCTGTCCGCAAACAGGTGCGTATCGGTAAGTTGCAGAATCTTTATGATTTCCGTGGACATGCTGGCGCCCTGGCCTGGTTTCATCTGGTATATATTCGCTGGTCTCGCACGTTTCTTGACGTTTCATGCATCCCGTTTGCCATATGCCTGTCGTTCTTGTGACGCAGTGCTCACCAGCATGGTGCTGGCAGGCGCGGTTCCCGTTTACCGGGCGTCTTTGCAGATTGTGCCGCGCTTGTCATGTGCCCGGTGTCCGCTCAGCCCAGCGGCTTGTAGAACACCTTGGAATTGCGCTGGTAGTTATAGAGCGCTTTTTTTGCATCCGGCAGGTGCGAGGTGTCGCCCGGCAGGAAGCCGCGCTCGCGAAACCAGTGTGCAGTACGGGTGGTCAGCACGACCAGCCGGTTGATCCCGTGCTTCAGTGCGCGGCTCTCGATGGCCTGCAGCAGCGCGTCACCACGGCCCTCGTTGCGATAGTCTGCGTGTACCGCGAGGCAGGCGAGTTCGGCGAGGGATTCCCGTTTGCCAGGGTACAGTGCTGCGCAGGCAATGATGGCCCCGTCACGTTCGATGACCAGAAAATATCCGATTTCCATTTCCAGCAGTTCGCGTGACCGCTTCACCAGTACGCCTTCCTCTTCCAGCGGCTTGATGAGTTCCAGAATGCCTCCAACGTCATCGATGGTGGCAGCGCGGATGCCCTCATAGGCCTCGTCGGTAATCAGCATGCCGAGACCGTCACGCGTGAACAGCTCCAGCAGCAATGCGCCGTTAATGTGCCGGTCCAGCAGGTGTATACGGCGCACCTGCTGGCGACAGGCCTGGATCGCAAACAGCAGGTGCCGCTTGTCAGCTTCATCGAGCTTGCGCCGGGAATGCAGCAAGGCTTCTGCCTCGCGCATGGACAGTTGCGTGACCTTGTTACCTCCGCGCCTGTGCCGGTTGAAACCCTCGGCCAGCATGATCAGCTTGTCTGCGTGCAGTTCGGTGGCCGTGCGGGTGGCAATTTCCTCGGCGCTCAGGTTGAACACTTCGCCGGTCGGCGAGTAGCCCAGCGGTGAGAGCAGCACAATGCGGCGCTCGGCAAGATGTTGCCGGATGGCCGGCCCGTCAATGCGTCGTACTTCTCCGGTGTGACAATAGTCAACGCCATTGCGCACGCCAAGTGGCCGCGCGGTGACGAAATTGCCGGAACTCACGCCGATGCGCGCGCCGGACATCGGCGTGTTCGCCAGTCCCATGGAAAGCAGGGCTTCTACTTCCACGCGTACCGTGCCGGCGGCCTCCTTGACGCATTGCAGTGCAGCATCGCTGGTTATCCGCAGGCCGTTTGAGTATTCCATCTGGATACCCGCCGCGATCAGCTTGGTCTCGATCTGCGGGCGTGCGCCATGCACCAGTACCAGGCGAATGCCGAGGCTGTGCAACAGCGCGATATCATGTACCAGTTCCGGAAACTGCCGGTCTTCGACGGCTTCGCCGCCAAACACGATTACGAAGGTACGGTCGCGGTGCGCGTGGATGTATGGCGCCGAATGTCGGAAGCTATCGATGAACTGCTGGTGCCGGTCAGAGGTTTTCATGGCACAAGTTATAGCAAGCGTCAGTGCCTGATACAAACAGATTTGATCACCGCTTGCAGCAGGTCCACGGTCGGTTGCAGGCGTTCCATGGCCAGGTATTCATCCGGCTGGTGCGCCTGTCCGATATCGCCGGGCCCGAGGATGACGGTATCCATGCCCAGCGCCGTCAGAAAGGGAGCTTCGGTGCCGAAGGCTGCCGAACCCGGTGTGTGACCGGTCAGTTGCTCGCTGAGCCGGACAATTTCTGCAGTGGCGGGTGTCTCCAGTGCCGGAATGCCATCGAACAGGGCCCTGCACTCGAAGCGGATACCGGTATCTTGCAGCGCGGTCCTGACGCACTGCTGCAGTTCGGTGCGCAGTTCGGCGATGTCCATGCCGGGCAGCGGCCGCAGGTCGATGTGCAGCTCACAATCGGCGCAGATACGGTTCGGGTTGTCGCCCCCGTGAATATGACCGAGGTTGAGGGTAGGTATCGGGACCGCGAAGCACGGATTTTGATAGCGCTCCTGCAGTTGTTTGCGCCAGTCCAGCAATGCGCCGATTACCCGGTACATGGCCTCCAGCGCATTGTTGCCAAGCGCCGGATCACTGGAATGACCGGAATGGCCGTACAGGCAAATGGCCTCCATGAAGATACCCTTGTGCATGCGAACCGGGCGCAGCCCGGTCGGTTCTCCGATTATCGCGTGCCGGGCACGAGGTCGTTGTTGTTCCAGCAGTGCGCGCGCGCCGGCCATGGAGGTTTCTTCGTCGGCCGTGGCCAGCAGGATCAGCGGATGGGCGAGATCCTGTGCGCGCAGTTCACGCACGGCTTCCAGCGCCAGCGCCAGGAATGCCTTCATGTCGGAAGTGCCGAGGCCATACAGCCGCTGGTCAGCCTGGGTCATGCGGAACGGATCGTGCTGCCATTTGCCTTCATCGAAGGGAACCGTGTCGGCGTGCCCGGCCAGTACCAGTCCATCCGGACCCTGTCCCAGCGTCGCGACCAGGTTTGCCCGGGCCGGCTGCCCGGCCAGCGGCATGACCTCAACCGAAAACCCGCTATCCTCCAGCCAGTCGGCCAGCAGTTCGATGACGCCCAGGTTGCCCTGGTCCAGCGCAGGGTCCACACAACTGACTGAAGGTGTGCGGATCAGCGCGCTGATCATGTCCAGCAGTGGTGGGTAGGGTTTCATCAATGCGTTACACCGGTTGCCTGGGCTGCTGGCCCAGCGGTCAGTATAGCGCCCGGGGATATGCTGCAACAGCTTGTCTCAGGAAGAGACCAGCACCAGTTGTGGCCGGGATTGCAGTGACAGGTTTGCCAGTGGCTCGGGTTTGCCAAAGGCGTGACCCTGCATGAAGTCGATGCCAATGCTGCGCAATTCATTCGCCACTTCCATGGTTTCCACGAATGCGGCGATCGTGCGTTTGTCGAGCAGCTGTCCGAGCTCGTTGATGGAACGAACCATGGCGTAGTCGACCGGATCAGAGAGTATGTCGCGTACAAAATGACCGTCTATCTTCAGGTAATCAACCGGCAGTTTCTTGAGATAGTTGAATGAAGCAATGCCGCTGCCAAAATCGTCCAGTGCAAAGCGGAATCCACAGCCACGCAGCGTCAGCATGAAGCTGGTTGCGGCTGCTATATTGGTAATCGTGGCGGTTTCGTTGACTTCGAAGATAATGCTGTCCGGCTCAATGCCGGTCTCGTCCATATTCCTGATGATGAAACGTAACATTTCCTGATTGCCGATGGACTGGGTGGAGAGATTGATAGAAACCCTGACCGGCAGTCGGTCCGGCCCGCTGTTTTCAGCCAGCCACTGCATGGCATGTTCGATGACCCAGCGGTCGATGGCAGGTGAAATATTGTATTTTTCCGCGGCCGGCAGGAATATTCTCGGTGCGATCACGGTACCGTCATCATCGATCATCCGTAGCAGCAACTCGATGAAATTGCCGCGGCTGGTCCTGTCTGCGCAGGGTACGATGGGCTGGTAGTACAGTGCGAACTGGTCCTGGTCCAATGCCCGGGTCAGGCGTGATACCCATTGCATTTCCCCGTGTCGCTGTTGCAGCCTGCGATCACCCAGGTGTGCAACCTGAACCTGGTTGCGGCCCGATTCCTTGGCGATATAACAGGCCGAGTCTGCGGCGCTCATGGCGCTGGCAATGCCGGTGGTATTCGCATCTATCGGGACTACGCCGATGCTGATTCCCAGTGTGAAGCAGCTTTGCTCCCAGCTGAACTGGAATTGCTCGAAAGTCCTGAGCAGGTTGTTGGCGATGACGATCGCCTTGTCCAGCGGGCAGTTATCCAGCAGCATGCCGAACTCATCGCCGCCCAGCCGGCTGAGCGTATCCCGGTTACGAACCGATCCGAGCAACAGGCTGGAAATTTGCCGCAGCAGTTCGTCTCCGGCCGCATGTCCGCAGGTGTCATTGACGAGCTTGAACTGGTCAAGATCAAGGTATAACAGGGCATGGGCCGCAGACTGGATTTGTGCGTGCCGGATTGCGCGCTCTACACGATGCTCGAATTCACGGCGGTTGATCAGTCCGGTCAGTGCGTCATGCGATGCCTGGTAACTAAGCTGCCGGTTCTTGGCAGAGACATGCCGGATTACCATGCGCGCAATGAGTAATGAAAACAGCAGTGCTATTCCGGCCAACAGGAACATCAGCCGTGTGGTGTTGTTGTAATGATCGCGGTTGGCGGCCAGTACCTGCCGGGTGTTCTCGTCCTCGTAATCGACCAGCTCGCCGAGCTTGTGGAGGATCAAGGCCTGTGAGTCGCTGGCGGACTTGACTGCGGCATTGATATCCGTTGCTGTTGCATCACCCATCAGCAGTGCTGACGCATTGTCATTTTGTGGCTGCGAAGACCTGGTTAATCGCTGCAGCTCATCATTAATACGCGATTCGGTTTCATCCATCCCGAGCCGGACCAGTTGCTCGTGTGCTTCGCGGTATGTGCCTGCGTAGTTCGCGAAGCGCTGCTGTACCTCGTCGCGTGCAAATACATCATCGGTCAGTTGCATGGTTTTCAGGCTGTCCGCACGTAACCGGATTGCGTCACGCATTTCGTTTGCCGCGGACGTTTTCCGGTTGGTCACCTCGACCAGCTTCTGCATGCTGCTGTTGAACTTGTTGAGCTGGAGCAGCGAGATGGCAGTCAGGGAAAACATCAGGCCCAGCACGGCAATAAAACTGAAGGTGACCAGCGTCCGGGTATTATCTTTCATGCAGCAGTCAGCTCCTGAAATAATCACCCGACGTGGACTTGCGAAAAACAAGGAATAATCCGGGCGGTAACCTGGAGATGATCGGCACCGGCAATGCTGACTTGACGGTTGTCAGTACTGCCGGTTGTTATTTAAGCGGATTATTTGACGTGGTTCCGGAATGTATGGCCAAGGCAGGCCGGCAGGCGTTGTCTGGATGCCGGCAAACGGGCAAAACCGGGCAGACATCCGCATCAGTCCGGTTTCGTGCTACCCGCAATTCCTGTCTGTTGCCGCGGACCGGCAGGGTCAGTGCGCTGTGCCTGCGGTCGATGCGGTCGCAAGACATGCACTAACGGCACTGTGTGCGGCCCCCTCAAGGGCTGGAGCTGTAAGGCGGGTGTTTCGGGGTCTGGCTGTGCTGCCTCAGAGGCCGGACAGCTGGGTTCCACAGCGCAGGTTGGAAGGCAGTGCTGCGTAGAGCTGTGTCGGATGATCCTGCTTGAGGTTGTTCATGAAATCGGTGAATTGCTTGCGGCTCCGGCCGCCCCCCAGCCTTGGATTGTATTGCTTCTCTGCACCGATCGTTGTGCGGGACTGCCCATTGTGATCATGCCCCGGGTATACGATGGTCTCGTCCGGCAAGGTAAACAATTGCTGTGTAATGGAATCGTAGAGTTTGCCCGGGTCACCGGATTGATAGTCGGTGCGTCCGCAACTGCGTACCAGCAAGGTATCGCCAGTGAACACGGCGCCGGGTATCAGCAGACAAATATCACCGTTGCTGTGTCCCGGTGTATACAGTATGTCGACACGGTTCATGCCAAGCGGGATGAAATCACCGTCCTTTACTAACACATCCGCACATTTTGCAGTGCTGTTTTCATGTACGAGGACAATCGCGTTGAATACCTGGCGCAGTACATGTGAACCGGTGATGTGATCGGTATGTACATGGGTTTCCACGGTGTATTTCAGCTGCAAGCCCAACTTGTAGATCAGGTTGATGTCGCGTTGCGACTGATCGTGTACCGGATCGATCATGGCCGCAACCCGACTGGCGCGGTCCCAGATCAGGTAGCTGCAGGTGGAGCTGGTCCTATCGAAGAGCTGACGAACACTCAGGTTGTCAGGAACGGAAGACATATCATCCGCCGCATCGATTATAAAATTCCTGTGACACGATATTGTGTACACGAGAGAATCCATGGGCTTCCAGCAGCAGCTTGGCAATCCCGCTGCGGCGCCCGGTGGCGCAATACAACAATACCGGTTCACTCTGATTCAGCCGCCGGGTAGCCTGCTGGATCATCGACAGCGGAATATTGATCGCGCCTGGCAATGCGCTTTGCCGGTACTCCAGCGGCTCACGCACATCGACCAGCTGCGCACCCTGGGCTACCAGAGTGCGTGCGTCTTCACAGGTGAGTGGGGAATGCTGCATGGAGACAAACCGGCTTACTGCTCGTCGCCGGACTTGCTGATGCAGTTGCTATACACACACTTGTAGATAAAGGCGCCCAGGGCCGCAACAAAGACGACCAGTGAGGCCAGGGTCAGGCTATCGAAGTACATGTTGCACCTCCTAAGTAATTAACAATATCCTAAAATAAGGAACTGCTAATATACTAGCAGGGAATTCCTGGGGCGCAAGCAATTTTTTATCCTGTTGATATGAAAGAAATATATGGTTATTTTGGATCTATTTACGGGGCTATTCGCTGCGCTTTCATGCCGGGTAGGGGCATGAATCCGGCAGGTGCGGAGTCAGCCGGTAACGCCGGCCGTGCTGTTCAGGCCTGCCGGGTCCGGCTGTATAGTATGCAGTCCGTTTTACCCCAAACTAGCCGACGTTGCTGGAGACAAGCATGAGCAAGCCGTTGAATCGCTACAGTGCCCGCATCACCCAACCCAAGTCGCAGGGCGCCTCGCAGGCAATGCTGCACGGCACCGGACTGACCGAGGCGGACATGGACAAGGCCCAGGTGGGCATCTCCAGCGTCTGGTACGAAGGCAATACCTGCAATATGCACCTCAACGAACTGGCCGCCCGGGTGCGCGAGGGTGTGATTGCGGCGGGCCTGGTCGGCATGCGCTTCAACACTATCGGGGTCAGCGACGGCATTTCCATGGGTACCGACGGCATGAGCTTCTCGCTGCAATCGCGCGACCTGATTGCGGATTCCATCGAAACGGTCATGAGTGCGCAGTGGTACGACGCGAACATTTCCCTGCCGGGTTGTGACAAGAACATGCCGGGCTGCCTGATTGCCATGGGCCGGCTGAACCGTCCGGCGCTGATGATCTACGGTGGCACTATCAAGCCTGGTCATTACAAGGACATGACGCTCGATATCGTGTCGGCCTTCCAGAGTTACGGTGAATACATTGCCGGCAAGATCGACGAGGAAACCCGGCACAGTATCGTCAACAACTCCTGCCCCGGTGCCGGCGCCTGCGGCGGCATGTACACGGCTAATACCATGGCCTCGGCAATCGAGGCGATGGGTATGTCACTGCCCTACAGTTCCTCTACACCAGCGGTCGATCCGGGCAAGCTGGACGAGTGCTTCGAGGCCGGCAAGGCAATCCGCCACCTGCTGGAGCAGGACATCAAGCCGCGCGACATCATGACGCGCGCGGCATTCGAGAATGCCATGGTCATGATCATGGCCACCGGTGGTTCCACCAATGCGGTACTGCACCTGATTGCCATGGCGCGAGCCGTGAATGTCCCGCTGGGCATCGATGACTTCCAGGCCGTCAGCGACCGCGTGCCGTTCCTGGCTGATCTGAAACCCAGTGGCAAGTACGTGATGGAAGACCTGCACAACGTCGGCGGCACACCGGCGGTGATGAAATACCTGCTCGAAAACGGGCTGATCGATGGCGCTTGCCTGACCGTCACCGGTCGCAGCGTGGCCGAGAACCTGCAGGAGCTGCCGGCCTTGCAGGCGGGTCAGGAGGTGTTCCGGACTCTGGATAACCCGATCAAGCAGACCGCCCATATTCAGATCCTCAAGGGCAACCTGGCCCCGGGCGGCTCGGTGGCCAAGATCACCGGCAAGGAAGGCCTGTACTTCCGTGGCCCGGCGCGGGTGTTCGACGCCGAGGAAGATATGCTCAAGGCGCTGGAGGAGGGTCGCATTGCGAAAGGCGACGTGGTGGTGATTCGTTATGAGGGACCGAAAGGTGGCCCGGGTATGCCGGAGATGCTCACGCCCACCTCGGCGATCATGGGAGCGGGTCTGGGCAAGGATGTGGCATTGCTCACCGATGGCCGGTTCTCCGGTGGTTCACACGGATTCATCATCGGCCATATCGTGCCGGAGGCGCAGGAAGGAGGTCCGATTGCACTGGTGCGTGACGGCGATGTAATTACCATCGACGCCGAGCAGCGCGAGCTGAGTGTGGCCGTCAGCGCTGCGGATATGCAACAACGTGCGCAGGCCTGGCGTATGCCGCCGTACAAGGCGGCGCGCGGCACGCTCGCAAAGTACATCAAGCTGGTGAAAAATGCCTCGGAAGGTTGCGTGACCGACGAGTAGGGCGGATTTGCCAGCGTACCCTGTGGTCTGACGGGATTCTCGCGCAAAGACGCAAGACGCCAGTAAATTCAAAATAATTCGCCACAGAGAACACAGAGGACACAGAGGAAATTATTGCAAGCGCATGCCAAATGGAGTTGCAGCTCCCCAGGTGCGCCGGTGAAGCTGCAGTAAGGAAAGATGACATCATATTTCTGTGTTCTCTGTGCCCTCTGTGGCAAATCTTTTTTCTTTGCGTCTTTGCGCGAAATAATTCTGCCAAACAATACCGCACGACAGGCTGCCTAGAACGTATCCCAGCTCGATTTGCGGCGCCAGCGAATGCGCGGGATGATCAGGCCGACGATGATGCCGAGCAGTACCACGCCGGCACCGACCATGAACCAGTCACGCGCGGTGCGGTCTTTCAGACCTTCGTTCTCCTGCTGCAGGGTCTGCAGCTGGCGCTCCAGCGAGACCACGTGACCCTTGAGTTGCTTGTTCTCCGAGTCAATCGCCAGCGCACTGGATGCCGTGCGCTTGATCTCGGCCAGCTCCTGGCTGGTCTTGCGGCTCTCACCATCGAGCGAGGAAAGTTGAGTGTTCAGTGAGTTCTTTTCTTCGGTCAAAGCGGTCATCGCCGTTTCCAGCTTGCGCTTCTCCAGCTCCAGCTCGGCAAGCTGCTTCTCGGAGTCGGCAATGCGTTCGCGTGCAGCCCGGGTTTTCATCAGGTAGCGGGTAAGTACCCAGCCTTCCTTGCCGTTGCTGGCACGTACCTTGGTGTAACCTGCGTCCTTGTCGATTTCCAGCACCTCGACCGGTGTGCCGCTGCTGAGCATGCGCGTGATGCTGTAGCTGTTACCCTTGCCGCTGCGCATGGTGATCTCCAGGTCATCGCTGACATAGCGGGTCTCGGCCAGGGCGCTGGCGCACAGGGACAGGGAAAGGGCGGCAAGGACCAGTCGGATTTTCACGGTGACTCCCGGGTGCAGAAAACAAGGCTGTGTATTCTAGCCGATACCGGGCCGGGGTTGGCAATTCAGGCGCTAACGATATATAAAACATAAACATTTGCAGCCTGCCGGCATATTTACA